>JAEZFY010000044.1 GCA_023417265.1 Actinomycetes bacterium
TCGCGGGCCTTCTCACCGAAGATCGCCCGGAGCAGGCGCTCCTCGGGAGTCAGCTCGGTTTCGCCCTTCGGGGTGACCTTGCCGACGAGCACGTCACCGGGGCCAACTTCGGCGCCGACCCGGATGATCCCGCGGTCGTCGAGGTCGGCGAGGATGTCGTCGCTCAGGTTGGGGATGTCGCGCGAGATCTCTTCCGGGCCGAGCTTGGTGTCGCGGGCGTCGACCTCGTACTCGTGGATGTGGATCGACGTCAGCACGTCGTCCTTCACGAGCCGCTCGGACAGGATGATCGCGTCCTCGAAGTTGTAGCCCTCCCACGGCATGAACGCCACGAGCAGGTTCTTGCCGAGCGCCAGCTCACCGTGATCGGTGGACGGGCCATCGGCGAGGATCGTGCCCTTGACGACCTTGTCGCCTTCGACCACGCGCGGGCGCTGGTTGATGCAGGTGTCCTGGTTCGAGCGGCGGAACTTGGCGAGCTTGTAGGTGCGCTTGCCGAGCGTCTTGTACTGCACCGTGATGGTGGCTCCGGTGACCTCGGTGACCTCGCCGTCCTCGAGCGCCTGCAGGAGGTCAGCCGCGTCGCGGGCGGTGCGATCCTCCATGCCGGTGCCGATGTACGGCGCCTCGGCACGCAGCAGCGGCACGGCCTGCTTCTGCATGTTGGCGCCCATCAGGGCCCGGTTGGCATCGTCGTGCTCGAGGAACGGGATCAGCGCCGTGCCGACCGAGACGATCTGCTTGGGCGACACGTCCATGTAGTCGACTTCGTCCGGGGGCACGTAGCCGACGTCGGTGGTGGCACCGAAGAAGCTCTCCTGCTCGAGCATCTTGCGCAGGTCGTCGAGGCTGGCGGCCTGCGGTGAGCGGCGCACGAGCACGCGCTCGTCGCGGAACGTGCCGTCCGGGTTGAGGGCGGTGTTGGCCTGGGCGACGACCCACTTCTCTTCTTCGTCGGCGGCCATGTAGACCACCTCGCCGGTGACCTTGCCGTTTTCGATCTTGCGGTACGGCGTCTCGATGAAGCCGAACTCGTTGACCCGGGCGAACGTCGACAAGCCGCCGATCAGGCCGATGTTCGGGCCTTCCGGCGTCTCGATCGGGCACATCCGGCCGTAGTGCGAGAAGTGCACGTCGCGGACTTCGAAGCCGGCTCGCTCGCGGCTCAGACCACCCGGGCCGAGCGCCGACAGGCGACGCCGGTGGGTGAGGCCCGACAGCGGGTTCACCTGGTCCATGAACTGCGACAGCTGCGAGGTGCCGAAGAACTCCTTGATCGCGGCGACGACCGGCCGGATGTTGATCAGCGTCTGCGGCGTGATCGCCTCGACGTCTTGGGTGGTCATGCGCTCGCGCACGACGCGCTCCATCCGGCTGAGACCGATCCGGACCTGGTTCTGGATCAGCTCGCCGACCGAGCGGATGCGCCGGTTGGCGAAGTGGTCCTGGTCGTCGAGGCGGTAACCCGGCTCCTGCTTGACGAGGTTGAGCATGTACGTGACCGAGGCGAGGACCTCGCAGCGGCTGAGCACGTGCTGGCCCTCTTCGGGCAGGTCGAGCAGCGGCTCGCCGTCGAGGTTGTACTTGTCGAGCAGACCGAACTGCTCGCCGATCTTGGCGACTTCGGCGCCGAGCTTGCGGTTGATCTTGTAGCGCCCGACCCGGCTGAGGTCGTAGCGCCGGCTCTCGAAGAAGGCGTTGCGGAAGTAGGCCTTGGCGGAGTCGACCGTGGGCGGCTCGCCCGGGCGGGCCCGCTTGTAGATCTCGATCAGCGACTCGTCCTGGGTGGGGGCGATGTCGCGCTCTTTGTCCCACTGACCCTCGAGGAAGTCGAACTCGCGCACGAAGGCTTCGAGGAAGCCGGGGGCGTTGGCCTCGTCGTAACCCAATGCGCGGAGCAATGTGAAGATGCCGAGCCGCCGCTTGCGGGCCACGCGGGTGCCGCAGGTGACGTCCTTGCCGGGCCGCTGCTCGACGTCGAACTCCATCCACTCACCGCGATAGGGATGGATCGTGCCCTTGACGAGCTGGTGCTTGGTGAGGTTCCGGAGGCGGTAGCGCTCGCCCGGCTCGAAGATCACGCCGGGGCTGCGCACGAGCTGCGACACGACGACGCGCTCGGTGCCGTTGATGATGAAGGTGCCCTTGTCGGTCATCGCCGGCAGATCGCCCATGAAGACGGTCTGCTCTTTGATCTCGCCGGTGTTGCGGTTCATGAACCGGGCGCGCACGAAGATCGGCGCGCTGTAGGTCATGTCCTTTTCCTTGCACTCCTCCACCGTGAACTTCGGCGGCGGGCGCAGGTCTTCGTCGAACGGGTCGAACTCGAGCTCGAGCTGGAGGTTCTCGGAGAAGTCCTTGATCGGCGAGATGTCCCGGAACGTGTTGGCCAGGCCCTCCTCGAGGAACCAACGGAAGCTCTCGGTTTGGACCGCGATCAGGTCGGGCAGCTCGAGCGGCTCGTCCAGGTTGGCGAAGGAGTAACGCTCACGGGAGACGGCGCGGGTAGCCATCGATCACCTCATCTTGTTGGACTGGCAAACCAGTCAGGGGGCCGGCGAGAGCGCGCGCCAATACCACACCCCGGAGATGACAAGGGACAAGGCGACGCACGGCAACAGACGATCCTACCGTGCCCGTCACGGGATCGTCAACCGGTCAACGCAACCGGTGGCTGAGCGAGCGGACCGGGCCTCCCGGCCTGTCCGGCACGAATTGCGGGACACGGTAAGGAAAACTGGCGGCGGTGTCAAGCACCCTGGCCCCCGCCCTCCCCCGCCCGACGCGAACGAGCCCCGGGCGCGTGCCCGGGGCTCGTGTGCGTGGTCGCTACCGGCTACAGCCGGCGCAGGTCACTTGAGTTCGACGGAAGCGCCGGCCTCTTCGAGCTTGGCCTTGGCCGACTCGGCGTCGGCCTTGTTGGCCTTCTCGAGCACGGGCTTCGGGGCGCCGTCGACGAGGTCCTTGGCCTCCTTGAGGCCGAGGCTCGTGATCTCGCGGACGACCTTGATGACCTGGATCTTCTGGGCGCCGGCGCCCGTCAGGACCACGTCGAACTCGTCCTTCTCTTCCTCGGCCTCGGCGGCACCGCCGGCCGCGCCACCCGCGGCGACGGCCATCGTGGCGACCGGAGCAGCGGCGGTGACGTCGAACTTCTCCTCGAACGCGTCGAGCAGGTCCTTCAGCTCGAGCACGGTCAGCGAACCGATCGCGTCGAGGATCTCTTCCTTGGTCAGTGTTGCCATGGCTGGCGTTCTCCTTCGTGAGAAATGTGGTGTTGCGTAGTGGGCCGTCTCCAGCAGCGGAGGCGGCGATTTCGGCAGGGCGACGCCCCACCTGACGGCTCAGGCGGCTGCCTGCTCCTGCTGTTCGATGAGGGCGTTGAGACCGTAGGCGAACTTCGCCGGCACGGCCTGCAGCAGTCGGGCGGTCTTGGTCAGCGGGGCCTGCAGGGCGCCAGCCAACTGGGCCAGCAGCTGCTCGCGCGACGGCAGGTCGGCCAGCGCCGTGACATCGGCGGCGGACAAGGCGTTGCCGCCGAGCACGCCACCTTTGACCACGAGGGCCGGCATGGACTTGGCCGAGTCGCGGATCGCCTTGGCCGCGGCGGCGACGTCGCCGCGCACGAATGCCAAGCCGGTCGGCCCGACGAGGTATTCGTCGAGCCCGGCGAAGCCGGTGTCCTTGATGGCCAGGCGGGCCAGCGTGTTCTTGTACACCACGTACTCCGCCTCGGCGGGACGCAGCGCGTTGCGGACGCTGGCGAGCTGGGCCACGGTCAGACCGCGGTATTCCGTGACGAAGACGGCCAACGAATCGCCGAGCTTGTCGGAGATCTCGGCCACCGTGGTGACCTTGTCGGCGCGCGGCTCGCGGGCCGCATGGACGGTTTCGATCGTTGCGGTATCGCTCATGTGTGGGTGCACACCTCCTCTCGTTTCAACTCAATGGCTCGCGCAGGCGACGCCATGAGGAACGAGGGTTCTTCGTGGTGTGCACCTCGGCTGGCGGGCGAACCCATTCTCCAGAGTTTCTGGACCAGCTGTCTTCGGCGAGTAACCGGATATGACCCGCTCAGGGTAGCGGTGTTTGCTGCGCGCTCAACCGCGGGGCGTGACGTTCACGAGGCGTAACCGTTGACGTCGACCACCAGATCGGTCCCAGCCCGCGAGAACACACACACCTTGCCCCCGACGCCAACCTTGGCCAACACCGCGTTCGGCACGACCTGCCCCGCCACATAGTTCACGTTCGACGCCAACGGACGAACCACCCCACACGGCCACACCGTCACGAACCCAGCCGCATCCGGACCCACCGCCGTCACGTTCAACAACACCGCCGACGCATCCGCGGGAACACCACCACGATCAGCCACCGTCAACTCCACCACCCCACCCGCAGCCACACGCCCATCACCCTCGAACTGGTGATCCACCGTCACATTCGACGGACCCGACCGCGTCTCCAACAACCGCGCCGGCACCACCGGCACCACGGCGGGGACGACCTCGGGGGCAGGCGCACTGCTCACGATGACGATCGACTCTCCAGGCGCATGGTCGAACGCGAGCGGTGCCGCGAGCACGAGCGCGCTCGCCATGGGCACCTCCACCGATTGACCGAACAGGCGTTGCTGCACGACGTGGGTCGCTTCGTGACCGAGCACGGTGTTCGACTCCTCGTTGGGACCACCCGGGTTGATCACGATCTCGGAGCCCTCGGTAAGGTCGCGCGCGCTCAGTCCGGTGCCGGAGATGACGAGTTCGCTGTCGCCAGCAGTGGCCGCAGACATCACGGAAGTCGCGACAGTGCCCCGCGCGGCACACCGCGAGAACTCCGACGTCGGTCCGTCGACGAGCCCGGTTTCGGTCGCTGTCGCCGTCGCGAACTGACCGGGACCTATCGCGACGGGCGCGAGGACGAACGTGCCACGCCCGGTGGCGTCGGTGACGACGCTCACCTGGCCGAGGTAGAACTGCCCGCCTCCGATGCCCGAGACATGGCATGCGTTGACGGCGTACACGTCGACGATGTAGGCCGTGTCGGCACGCGACCAGAGCTCGCCGCGAACGATGGTTCCATCGGCGGCAACCGATGTGATGATCGGTCGGTTCTGCAGCCCGTTCGGCCCGCTGTCTTCGTCGCCGACGTCGTTCTCGATCGGTTCCCAGATGTCCGGGTCCGGCGCGTGCGAGTCGGCGTCGTCGACGGGCACGAGCTTGAGGTCGGCAACGCCTGAGGGCAGCGCGGCGTTGCCCAGTGTGCCGTTCCCGTAGATCGAGTTGCGGCGCACGGTGACGTCCTGCGGGCCAGGGGTGCCCGTGAGCGCCAGGCCCGCTGCGCTGTTGCGAGAGATCAGGTTGGCGAGGTCGGCGAGGTCGTCGTCGCCGAACTGGTTGGCGTTGACGGCGCCGGCCAGCAGCACCCCGATCTCGTTGTCGGTGATGGTGTTGCGCATCCATTCGTTGCGCGCGCCCGAGACCGCCGAGCGGTAGATCACCGTGTGGTCGATCTCGACGAGATCTTGAGCGCCGTTGGCCCACGCCAGGGCACTGTCGCCCGCGGCGCTTCCCAGCAACTCAGCGAACAGCGACTCCTCGTCCAGATCGGCGCCCGCGGCGTCGGCACGGGCGGCGTCGCGGGCGGTCGGTTCGGTGGCCACCACCAGCGCTCCGGCGTTGGCGCCGGTGATCTCGTTGGCCGTGATGTCGGCGCCACCGACGTTCGCCAACAGCATCCCGATCGCCATCTCGTCGATCGTGTTGTCGTTGAAGCGACTCGCCTGTGAGGTCGACGCGAAGATCCCGATGCTGACGTCGCCGGAGTTTCCGTTGTCGAGTCGCCCCGGGCCGTTGAACGTGTTGCCGATCACGTCGTCGCTGTTCTCACCGATCAGGAACAGGCCGAGATCGCTGTCGAAGGTGTTGTCGAGAAACTCGTTGTTGCCGAATGCCGGAAGGCTCGGGCCGATGCTCAACACGCCGACATCGGTGTCGACGTCGTTGCCGGAGAAGGTGGAGTCCGCCAGTGCGACGAGCACGGCGGCCATGTCGCCGTCGTCCCCGAACGAGTTCCCGCTGATCACGTCGTCCTGCTCGGCCACGACCACGACGCCGACGGCACTTTCGAGCGTGTTGTCGACGATCGTGTTACCGCCGTACGTCGACGTGCCGTCGCCGAGCGCGAGCACACCGAGCGTGCCGGCGATCGTGTTCCCGTCGACGTTCATCCCTGACGTCGAGAGCGCGATCACGCCCAGTGCCGGGTCGCCGAACTCGTTGTCGGCGATGTCGATCCCGGCCGATTCCGGCGTTCCGGCGACGATCATCCCGACCGAGGTTCCGACGAGCGTGTTGCCGGAGACCACGGTTCGGCCGGCTCCTCCTTCTGCGATCACGGCGCCGAGCTTGGTCGCCTTGAGGGCGTTGCCGATCGTGTTGGCGCGGACTTGAACGCGCCCGGCGGAGCCCTCCGCGTAGACGACTGCAACGGCGACCGTTGACGTGATCGTGTTGTCGTGGACGTCGACGCCGGAGGCCGCGATCGGGCCGTAGGCGACGACGCCGAGTCCGGCGCCCATCGTGTTGTGGGCGATCTCGGCACCACCGTTCGCGCCGACGAGGATGTTCCCTGTCAGGTCGGCGAAGTCGGCCGTCGCCGACTCCTGGTCGTCGCCGGGCTCGGGTGCGCCGGGATCGATGGGGTCACCGTTGTGGGCGATCGTGTTGGCGAGCGCTCCGGCGCCACCGATCACGTTGGCGGGCGACTCGACCAGGATCCCGGCCCGCCCGTTGGGATGCGGGGTCGTGGCATCGGCGGCGAGCCCGATCAGATTGCCCCGCACCTCGTGCGAACCGGTGCCGCGGAGCGCGACGCCGGCACCCGGGAAGCCGCCGATGGCCACGCCCTTGACGATCGTGTCCTGGCCGTCGAGCACCAATCCGTCGACGGCACCTGCGGGGTCGATTGCGGCGCCGCTGAGTGCGACCCTCCCCGCCTCCTGGGTGGTCGCATCGATGGTCAGCGGGCCCGTCGCCGCCGGCAGGGCGGTCGCAGGGACGATCTCGGGCACCGCCGCGCCGGGGATCTCGAACTCGATCCGATCGGTTCCGGCGTGCGCAGCCGACTCGGTGAGCGCCGCCCGCAACGTGCACTCGGGAACGTCGGACTCGCCGATTTCGACCGTCTCGCCGGTATCGCAGACGTTGTCACCGGGATTCTCGTCGTTCGCATCCGCGGTCGAGTTGATGACGTATCCGCTCGCCACCGAGATGTTCGCCGTGAGGCTCAACCCGGGGACGTTGCCGCCCAGCGCGTTGCGTAGCGCGGGGTACGACGCGACGGTGTACTCGCCGGCCTCGCCGGCGCGCATGCGGTAGACGAGCTCGCGCGACGTGCCGGCGGGGATCCCGAGTGGGAACGTGTCAGCCGGATTGGCGATCACCTGGATCCCACCAGACGGCGTGCCGAACACCGACGGCCGGCTGGTCAGGTAGACGGCTTCGCCCACGGCGTTGATCGTCAGCGTGACGTCGAACTCCTCGCCGGCGCCGAACGTCGGCGAGGTGTTGGACGGATCGTCGTGGGCGATCGACATGGAACCCGTGCCTGCGGCCGACGAGCTCCAGCAGCCGCCCGAGCCGCCATCGCCCGTGGAGTCCTCGTACGAGGTCCGCCAGACCGCCGAGACGTACGACCCCGGTGGCTGGTAGGCCGTACCTGGGGCGGGCGCGTCGAACTCCACCCAGAACGTCTCGCCACCGCCGAAGAAATCGTTGGTCGAGGGCTCGGCGTCGCTCGGCGGCGAGAAGATCACGCTCGTGCCCGACACGGAGCTGTTGCCGCGCGGACCCCAATCGACGACGGGGACACCGCTCCACCCGACTTGGACCCGAGTGACGCCACCGAAGCGGTACGACGTGTTGCTGCCGCTCGTCTGGCTGAACGTCACCTTGGCCGGGAACCCGGTCGTCGTCGTCGTGACGCGCACACGCGCACCTTGCGCCGGCTGACTGTTCGAGACCGTCGTGGTCGCGGTCGCCCCCGGGCTCTCCGGATCGCTGCCGTTGACGCACTGGGCGGCGTGCTTGAAGAACGCCGTGTGGATCGCGGCGTCGGCACGCGCGGGAGCCGCCCACATCACGGTGGCCGTTGCCGCGAGCGTGGCGACGGTCACGGTGCGGGCGAGAGCGGGACGGCACAAGCGCATCCGGTCTACGTAACCGAGCGCGGTAACAGCCGACTAACAGCGTGCGCTTGTCGGCGGTGGCGCAGGCACGTCGCAGCAGCTCGAGCGGCACGCGGCGGTGCCGCTCCCCCACCGGATTCCGGTCCCGCCCGACTGCTCGGCGAGCGGGGACGCCAGGCGGCGGGCCGTGACCGCCCTGCCGCGGGGGGGGCAGTCCTGGTCGGGCGTGAGGCGGTTCGTGGCGCCGCGGCTGCCGGGG
>JAEZFY010000049.1 GCA_023417265.1 Actinomycetes bacterium
GAGGCCGGGCAACGCGAGTTGCAGCCACGCCGCTTCGAGCTCGGACAGGCGGAAGTTCTGCGACACCTCGGTGTGGAGGTAGCTGCCCGGCCGGGTGGGATCGAGGCCGTGGGTGCGCAGCACGCGGATGCGGTCGGCGAGTTCGGTGTCGCCGGTTGCGATCGCCCCGCCGTCGCCGATCCCGCCGAGGTTCTTGGTGGGGTAGAAGCTGTAGGCGACGGCCGCCGCGGCGTCCGGATCGGCCACCGCGCCGTGGGCTTGGGCGGCGTCGATCAGCACGTGGACGCCATCGAGCGTCGGCACCACCGCCGGGTACCCGTACAGGTGGACCGGCACGACGGCCCGTGTCGCCGGGGTACACGCGGCGGTTGCGGCGGCGGGGTCGAGCGTGGCGGTTGCCGGGTCGACGTCGGCGAACACCGGCGTGGCCCCGGTGGCACACACCGCGGCAGCGGTGGGCACCGCGGTCAGCGCTGGCACGATCACCTCGTCGCCGGGTCCGACGCCGAGCGCCTGCAGGGCGACCTGGATCGCGGCCGCGCCGGAACTCACGGCGACGACCTGGCGGGTGCCCAGCCACGCCGCGAAGGCTTCCTCGAAGGCCGCTGTCTGCAGGCCGAGCAGCAGCGAACCGCTCGCCGCGACCTCGGCCGCGGCCGCCGCGAATTGGTCCTGGAGCGCGCGCCCGCGGCGAGCGAGGTCGACCACGGGGATGTTCACGCCGGCACCTCGGCGGTGTACCACGGGTGCTCCCGGTAGAACGCGAACGTCGCCGCCATGCCCTCGGCGAGATCGACCGTGGCGTGCCACCCGAGCTCGGCCGCGATCCGGCCGCTGTCGGTGACGAACGAGCCGATGTCGACGCGGGCGTGATCGTCGGGCCACGCCGTGACGCGGATCTCGCTCGTGCTGCGAGCCTGTTCGATCATCGTCGTGGCGATCTCCAGCAGCGTGTGGTCGGTGTGGTGGCCGACGTTGTAGGTCCGCCCGACGGCGGTGTCGCGGGTGGCCGCCAGGAGGGCGTCGACGACGTCGTCGACGTACAGGCAGTCGCGCCGCTGCGAGCCGTCGCCGAACAGCTCGATCGGCTCGCCAGCGAGGACGCGCCGCACGAACACCGGCAGCACACCGAGCTCGTCGCTGGTGAGGCACTGCCGGGGGCCGTAGGTGTTGCTCAAGCGCAACGCCGTGGCCGCCACGCCGAACGCCTGGCCGTACACCATGTGCAGCTTCTCGCCGGCCAACTTGGCGACCCCGTTGACGTCGACCGGGTGGGCGGCGACGGTCTCGTCGGCCGGCAGCCGCTCGGCGCGGCCGTACACCTGGCGCGTGGACGTGTGCACGATCCGCGCGCCGGGAGCGACGCGGCGCACCGTGTCGAGGAACCGGGCGTGGTCGATCGTGTTGAGTTCGAGGTCGAGCAACGGATCGACCATCGATGCCGTGTGGCTCACCTGACCGGCGACGTTGAAGACCACATCGACGCCGTCGAGCAGGTCGGCGACCGCGGGGTCACCGATCCGGGCGTCGAGCCGGGCGACGTCGAGCCCGTCGACGTTGCGCGGGTTGCCGCCATGCGTCGGCACGCCGGCATCGACGATCCGCACGTGCGCGCCGAGCGCCACGAGCCGGTGCACGAGGTTCGACCCGATGAAGCCGTATCCACCGGTGACAAGGCACGTCGTGGCCGCCAGCCCGCTCGATTCGCCAGGCCGGTCGGCGTGGTGCACGCGCGCAAGATAGCGCGCGTCACCGGCTGCTCCTCTGCAGGGACGCGTGTACGGCTGCGCCGGCACCGGTGCGCGACACTGTGCGCCCGATGGACGCCGATGAGTACCGCCGCATGGCGGCTGCGGGTGAGTCGCACTGGTGGTACCGGGCGACTCGCGAACTGCTCGGGCAGCTGCTCGGCCCGCACCTCACCGGGGCCACGCGCGTGCTCGACGCCGGTGGTGGCACCGGCGCCACGGGCGGTTGGATGACCGCCCGGACCCCGGTCGTGCTCGCCGACTACGACCAGTTCGCGTTGGAGGTGGCAGCCGCCGACTTCCCGGGCTACCTGCCGGCGCGAGCCGACCTCAACCGGCTGCCGTTCGCGGCGGCGTCCTTCGACGCCGTGCTGTGCGTCACCGCCCTGTGCCACCGGATGAACCCCGACCCGGCCGCGATCGTGGCCGACTTTGCCCGGCTCACGCGCCCCGGTGGGGTCGTCGCGATCCAGGAGCCGGGTGGCCAGCGGCTGTGGCGCGGGCACGACGAGGTCACCCACACCGCGCGCCGCTTCAGCGTCGACGAGCTCGCCGCGATATGCGCCGCAGCCGGCCTCGAGGTGCTCACCGCGACGGGCGCCTACAGCTTCCTCGTCCCCCCGGCCTGGCTGCTCGGCAAGCTCGAGCGGGGCGCGTCGAAGAGCGACGTCGGGCGCAACTCGTCGGGTGCGTTCGGCCTATTGCCGGCGCTCGCCCGTGCGGAACGGGCGTGGCTCCGGCGGCGCACCCTGCCGTGGGGGTTGTCGGCGATCGTGATCGCCCGCAAGCCGTAGCGGGAAGGGTCAGACCCTGCCCGCACGCACGGGCTTCACTGGCAGGCGTCGCAGGATTCGGGGTTCTCGAGCGAGCAGGCGACGGCCTCGTCGTCGGTGTACTCCTTGGCGGCCGGCTTCGGGCCGCTGGGGGCCGGGTCGCTGCCGCCGGTGGTGGTCTGGGCGATGCGGGTGGCCGGGCGGCTGCGCAAGTAGTACGTGGTCTTGAGGCCGCTCTTCCAGGCGTGCAGGTACATCGAGCTGAGCTTGCCGATCGTGGGTGTCTCGATGAACAGGTTGAGCGACTGGCTCTGGTCGATGTACGCCCCGCGAGCGGCGCCCATGTCGATCAGGTTGCGCTGCGGGAGCTCCCAGGCGGTGCGGTAGACCGACCGCAGCTGGGCCGGGATCCGCTCGATCGCCTGGATCGAGCCGTCGTTGCGCTTGATCGCCGCGATCATGTCGTCGTCCCACAGGCCGAGCGCTTGCAGATCGGCGACGAGGTAGCGGTTGATCTGCATGAACTCGCCCGAGAGCGTCTCGCGCTTGAACAGGTTCGAGACCTGCGGTTCGATGCACTCGTAGCAGCCGGCGATCGAGGCGATCGTGGCCGTGGGCGCGATCGCGATGAGGAGGCTGTTGCGCAGGCCGTGCTCGGCGATCCGGGCCCGCAAGCCGTCCCAGTCGAGCACCGAGCCGTCCGCGCCGGTCGGGGGCGTGACGCCCCACAGGTCGAACTGCAGTTGGCCGTTGGCCGCCCGGGTGCCGGCGTAGGTGGCGTGCGGGCCGCTCTTGGCCGCCAGTTCGGTGGACGCCCACAGGGCGTGGAAGTAGATGTGCGCCTGGATCAGCGTCGACATCTGCTGGGCCTCGGGCGAGTCGAACGCGACACCCATCTTGAAGAACACGTCCTGCAGGCCCATCACGCCCAGGCCGACCGGCCGCCACTGCTGGTTCGAGTGCTCGGCTTCGGGCGTCGGGTAGTAGTTGATGTCGATCACCCGATCGAGGAACGGCACCACCTGGCGGACGACGTCGCCGAGACGGGCCCAGTCGAACGCCGGCTGCTTGCCGGGCTCGGCCGCGTCGAGCATGTAGGCGCCGAGGTTCAGTGAGCCCAGGTTGCACACCGCCGTGTTGGCCTGGTCGGTGACCTCGAGGATCTCGGTGCACAGGTTCGACAGGTGCACGACGCGCGGTGACCCGTCGTCGTTGACGCCGCCGGTCTGGTTGCACTTCTCGTTGGACGGATCCTTGAACGTCATCCAGCCGTTGCCGGTCTGGGCCAGCGTGCGCATCATCCGGCTGTACAACTGGCGGGCCGGGATCTGCTTCTCGTAGAGGCCCTGCTCCTCGGCGAGCTGGTAGGCCGCCTTGAACTCGTCGCCGTACAGGTCGACCAGGTGGGGCACCTTCTTGGGGTCGAACAGCGACCACTGCCAATCCTTCTCGACCCGCTCCATGAACAGGTCGGGCACCCAGTTGGCGAGGTTGAGGTGGTGCGTGCGGCGGTTGTGGTCGCCGACGTTGTCGCGCAGTTCGAGGAAGTCCTCGATGTCGGCGTGCCACGTCTCGAGATAGACGCACGCGGCACCCTTGCGACGGCCACCCTGGTTGACTGCGGCGACCGACGAGTCGAGCGTGCGCAGCCACGGGACGATGCCGTTCGACAAGCCGTTCGTGCCGCGGATCAGGCTGCCCTTGGCGCGGACACGGCTCCACGACACACCGATGCCGCCGGCGAACTTCGACAGGCGGGCCACGTCGGTGTAGCGCTTGTAGATCCCCTCGAGGCTGTCCTCGGGCGAGTCGAGGAGGTAGCACGACGACATCTGGCTGTGGGTGGTGCCCGAGTTGAACAGCGTCGGCGACGACGGCAGGTAGGCGAGCGTCGACATCAGGTCGTAGAAGGCGATCGCCTCGTCGACGTTCTCGCTGAGCCCGCAGGCGACCCGCAAGAAGAAGTACTGCGGGGTTTCGATGACCTCGCGACGTTCGGGGTGGCGCAGCAGGTAACGGTCGTAGACGGTGCGCAGGCCGAAGAACTCGAAGCGCTTGTCGCGGCTCGAGTCGATCGCCGCGTTGAGCGCTGGTGCGTTGGCGGTGACGAACGCCTGCACCTGGTCGCTGACGATGCCGACCGAGTGCCCGAGGTCGATCGACTCGGAGAACCACGGGATGCCCTGGTTGCGGACTTCCTTGTCGATCACCGTGGCGAGCAGGCGCCCGGCGAGCTTCGAGTAGGCCGGCTCCTCGACGATCAGGCCGGCCGCGGTGCGGATCGACAGGTCGTCGAGTTGGCGGGTGGTGGCGCCGTCGGCGAGTGCCGAGATCGTGCGCGTGGCGACCCGCAGTGGGTCGACCCCACGCAGGCCCTCGGCGGCCTTGGCGATGGCGTTGACGATCTTGTTGACGTCGACCGGCTCGAGCGTGCCGTTGCGCTTGCGGACCTGCATGCTGCGGGGCGCCTCCGGGGTGGCGGGGCTGGAGCTGACGGGGGCGAGCCGGGCGACCGGTGCGGCCGCGACCGGTTCGGAGGCGACCGGTTCGAGGGTGGGCGTCGGGATTCCGGTCGGCGGGGTCTCGACCGCCGTACCCTGACCGCTGTCACCGTCGAAAATGGTCATTGAGCGTGCTCCTCGCCTTGCTGGACGGGCCCGCGAATCGGGCCCGGCCGTGCCGAATGTCGAACCACCCGGCGTACGAGGCGACGTATTGCGCCAGCCGGGGAAGCATTACACCACTGTAGTTACGGCAATGTCAACGGGCCCGCTGTGACGTTTGCGTGAAACGCCCGACGGGGTTCCGGCGGGTTGGGGAGAACACCCCAGCTCGTCCGCCAAGAGGTCGAACGCCAGGCCGGTGACGGCGGGAGCAGGAATCATTGCCCGCGGTCAGCCGAACCGACTGGAGGCCCGGCGACGGCGCGCAGGATCCGGTGATGCGGCAGTTGGGTGTCGGCGGTGACGAACCCGTCGCCGACGACCGCGAAGCCCTCGGCCGTGTAGAACGCGAGGGCACTGTCACGGGCATTGGCCCACACCCAGGCCACCCCGCGTCGTTCGGCGAGCGCCAGCCCGGCCTCGATCAGCGCGTGCCCGACGCCGAGCCGCTGGCGGGCGGGGTCGACGGCCATCCCGCGCAGTTGCAACGCCGGTGCGTCCGGGCGATCGGGGCTCGCCGCCTGCATCCACGACGCCACGCCGACCGGCGTTCCCTCGCCGGTGCTCGCCAGCAGGTGCACGCTGGCCGGGTCGTCGTCGCCCGGGAACGTGACGTTCTCGCTGGCCGTGCCGCGCCGCAACCAGGCCAGCCGGTAGGGCCGCACCTGCTCGACCGCCACCGCGGCGACGGTCACCCCTTCATCTCGCGTGGACATGTTGCGCAGTCGACGAGCGCGCGATCGATTAGAGGTTGCGCGGGTCGGGGGCGTCGGCGTCGAGTTCGTAGCGGGCGATCGCGTCGGCGACCGTGCCAGCGTCGACCTGGCCGTCGTGGAGCAGCCCGGTGAGCACGGCGACCACGACGTGGCCGGCGTCGATCTCGAAGTGCCGGCGCAGCGCCTCGCGGGTGTCGGAGCGGCCCATCCCGTCGGTGCCGAGCACCTCGAAGTGACGCCCCTCGGGCACGAACCGGGCGATCTGTTCGGGCACGATCTTCATCCAGTCGCTGACCGCCGTGATCGGGCCGTGCGACTCGGCGAGCAGCCGCGTCACGAGCGGCACGCGGGCGGGCTCGGACGGGTGCAGACGGTTCCAGCGCTCGCTGCTCAGGGCCTCCTCGCGGAGGCGCTTGTAGCTGGTGGCCGACCACAGTTCGGTGGCGACGTCGTAGTGCTCGGCGAGCACCGCGGCGGCCTCCTGGGCGGCCACGTGGGAGACGCCCGAGAACAGGATCGTGGCCCGCTTCGACGGCCCGTCGCCGGGCGCCGCCTTCCAGCGGTACAGGCCGCGCACCACCCCTGCTTCGATGTCGGCGGCCTGCTCGGGGTCGAGCGCCGGCATCGCGTAGTTCTCGTTGTAGAGGGCGATGTAGAACAGCGAGTCGGGGTCGAGCGGCTCACCGTCGGGGCCGACCGCCGGTGTGCCGTCGGCCCGCCCGTACATGCGCTCGATGCCGTGCTTGACGATCGCGCCGACCTCGTAGGCGAACGCCGGGTCGTACGCCTGCAGCGACGGCACGGTGGAGGCCAGCAGCAGGCTGTGGCCGTCCTGGTGCTGGAGCCCTTCGCCGAGCAGCGTCGTGCGCCCGGCGGTGGCGCCCATCAGGAACCCGCGGGCGCGCATGTCGGCCGCCTGCCAGATCAGGTCGCCGACGCGCTGGAACCCGAACATCGAATAGAACGTGAAGAACGGGATCATCGGCACGCCCCGCGTGGCGTACGCGGTGGCGGCGGCGATGAAGCTCGACATCGCCCCGGCCTCGGTGATGCCTTCCTCGAGGATCTGGCCGTCGGTGTCCTCGGTGTACGACAGCAGCAGGTCGTGGTCGACCGGCTCGTACTTCTGGCCGTGGGCGGCGTAGATCTCGAGCTCGCGGAACAGGGCGTCCATGCCGAACGTGCGCGCCTCGTCGGGGATGATCGGCACGACCCGCTTGCCGGCCTGCTCGTCGCGGCACAGCGCCCGCAAGAGGCGCGTGAAGCCCATCGTGGTCGACACCTCTTGGGTGCCCGACCCGCCGCGCAGCTCGGCGAACGCCGAGTCCTTGGGGAGGTGGATCGCCCGCCGCACCTGGGTGGTGCGGCGCGGCATCGAGCCACCGAGTGCCTTGCGGCGTTCCATCATGTACTGCCACTCGATCGAGTCCTCGGTCGGGCGGTAGTACGGGGTGGGGTCGTGCTCGAACACCTCGTCGGGGATCTCGTTCTCGAGATGCAACCGGTCGCGCAGCTCGATGATCTGCTTGGTGGTCATCTTCTTGATCTGGTGCGTGGCGTTGCGGCCCTCGAACCCGGGGCCGAGCGTCCAGCCCTTGATCGTCTTGGCGAGGATCACCGTCGGGCGGCCCGAGCCGAGGTTCTCGGTGGCCGCCTTGTACGCCGCGTACAACTTCTTGTAGTCGTGGCCGCCGCGGGGGAGCCGGTGCAGGTCGTCGTCGGAGAGGTGTTGCACCATCTGGCGCAGGCGCGGGTCGGGGCCGAAGAAGTGCTCGCGGGCGTAGTTGCCGTCCTCGACGGCGTAGCGCTGGAACTCGCCGTCGACGGTGGAGTTCATCTTGTTGAGGAGCACGCCGTCTTTGTCCTGGGCGAGCAGTTCGTCCCAGCCCGAACCCCACACGACCTTGATGACGTTCCAGCCGGCGCCGCGGAACACGGCCTCGAGCTCCTGGATGATCTTGCCGTTGCCGCGCACCGGCCCGTCGAGGCGTTGCAGGTTGCAGTTGACGACGAACACGAGGTTGTCGAGTTGCTCGCGGCTGGCGAGCGAGATCGCTCCGAGCGTCTCGGGCTCGTCGCACTCGCCGTCGCCGATGTAGCACCACACCCGGCTGTTGCTGGTGTCGTCGAGTTGGCGGTTGAGCAGGTAGCGGTTGAAGCGGGCGTGGTACAGCGCCGTGATCGGGCCGAGGCCCATCGACACGGTGGGGAACTCCCAGAAGTCGGGCA
>JAEZFY010000061.1 GCA_023417265.1 Actinomycetes bacterium
CGGCCGCCGGTCGGGGGGGGGGGGGGGGGGGGGGGGCCCCCGCCACCGTCACCGGCGGCGGCTTCGCCGAGCGCCACGACATCGTCCGCTGGGACGACGTCGGCGAGCTTGCCCGCGTGATCGAGCAGGAGGCCCCGGGCGGCCACGTCGTGCGCGCCTACCCGACCCTGCTCGACAAAGGCGATCGAGTGGCATTGCGGGTGGTCGACAACCCGGCGCTGCAGCAGCGGGCGATGCGCGGTGGCGTACGCCGCCTGTTGCTGATGGCCGCGGCACCGACCCCCGCCAAGGTCGCCAGGTCGCTCGACGGGCCCGCCCAGTTGGCGGTGGCCGCGGCCGGGTTCGACGTCGGAGCCCTCGTGGCCGAGTGCATCGAGGCCGCCGTCGATGCGATCCTCGCCCGCTCCGAGCTGCCGTGGGACGCCTCGGCCTTCGGTCGCATCGAGCGCAACGTGTCGGCCGACTCGGCGCAACTCGCCGCCGACGCGCTCGCCGAGGCCGCCGACGTGCTGGCCGTCGCCGGGCGCGTCCACCGGCGCCTGCTGGCACTCACGGCCGAAGCTGGGCGACCGACGGCAGCGGACGCGGCAGCGCATCTCGAGCGCCTGATCGCGCCCGGGTTCGTCCGTCGCGCGGGCACCGACCGCTTGCCGGACGTGCACCGCTACGTGCGCGGGATCGAGTACCGCCTCGATCACCTCGCCGGCGACATCGCTCGCGACCAGCGCCGGATGGCCGACGTGCGCCCGCTCGAGCGCAGCTACGCGGAGGCGGTCGCCAAACTCGACCGCGTCAGCGACGCCGTGCGCGACGTCGCCTGGTTGCTCGAGGAGTACCGCGTCAGCGTGTTCGCCCCGGCGGTCGGCGTCCACGGCTCCGTCAGCCCGAAACGCATCCGCGACGCCTACCGGGCCGCCACCGGCTCGCCGCTTCCCTGACCCGCTCGCCGTACCCGCAAGAAACTCCAGGCACTCGTCGGGCGCGGCGTCGAGCGCTACGGCCGGGTGTGCGCCTCGATCGCCGCGATCGCTTCGGCCGGGTCGTCGGTGAGCACGATCAAGTCGCGGTACGCGTGGCGCCCGGCCAGTGCCTCCAGTACCGCCCACACCGGCAGCTCGCGGGTCCAGTACTCGGTGCCGAGCAGCACCATCGGTGACGCCGGGCCGTAGCTCGCGTAGTGGTTCTGGGCGGCGTCCTGGAAGATCTCCTGCACCGTGCCCGCGCTCCCCGGCGTGAAGATCACACCGTGGGTGGCGAGCGCCAGCAAGCCCTCCTCGCGCACGCTGTTGGCGAAGTACTTGGCGACGCGTCCAGCGAACGCGGCCGGCGGCTCGTGCCCATACACCCACGTGGGAATGCCGATCGAGGGGTTCGCCGAACCTGCCGGCCAACGTTCGCGCACCCGCCACGCGCGGTGCAGCCAGTCGGCGTCGGCGTACTCACGCCCCGGCGGGCTGCCCGCCGGGCGAGGTGTCAACACGGTCAGTGCGTCGGCGCGCTCGGCCTCGCTGTAGCCGGCCATCCACGCGCCGAAATGGGTGGCCTCCATCGCCCCGGGCCCGCCGCCAGACAGCAGCAGGAAACCGCGTCGGGTGAGCTCGCCGGCGATGCCGGCGACAACCGAGTACTGCGCCGAGGCGCGCACGAGCCCGTGACCGCCCATCACCGCGACGGGTCGCGTGCCCACCAGCGCGGCCTCGAGCGAGTCGGCGATCGAGTGGTCGTGGAGCCGCTGGGCGAGGCTCTCGGCGATCGAATCGGGATGTGCCCCGCCGTGCGCTTGGCACCACTGGTAGACGATCCCGTCGAACGTCGCCGGCCAGCCAGCCCGCGCATCGCTGGGGTCGAAGCCGGCGAACAGCTCTGCGGGCGTGTACAGCTGGGAGCGGTGGGCGGTGTACGGCCGGATCGGATCGTCGCGCAGCACGGTCGCTCCCGTGGCGGTGAGGTGACCGGCTTGGGCGTCGGTCAGTAGGCACGACAGGAACAGACAGTCGTCGAATGGCTCGCGCTCGAACTCCGCCCGATCGCGCAGGTCGAGCGCGCGCAGGGCAGCCGGTGGGCGCTGCGGGGTGGCGAGCCACGCGTGGCATGCCTCGCGGTCGGACAGCTCCAGCATCGAGGCGTACCGTAGAGCGCATGGAGCGCCCGTTCCTGTCCGTGACGTCGCTGACGATCGGCACCGACCGGCCGCACGACCTGGCCGAGTTCTACGCGGGGCTGCTCGGTTGGCGGATCACCGCCGACGAGCCGCCCGTACCGGGTGACCCCGAGCGCGGCGGGTGGACGCAGATCGCCGCCCCCGACGGCGAAACCGGACCGACGTTGAACTTCGAGTACGAGCGCCACTTCACCCCGCCGATCTGGCCGTCCGTAGCGGGCCGTCAGTTCGCCTCGCAACACCTCGACATCTGGGTCCACGATCTCGCCGCCGCCGAGGCCTGGGCGCTCGCCCGCGGAGCGCGGCTCGCCGACACCCAGCCGCAGGCCACCGTGCGCGTGATGCGCGACCCCAGCGGCCACCCGTTCTGCCTGTTCACGTGACCTCGGCGAGGTGCGCGGCCCAGTCGCCGGACGGGATACGTGGCGTGTCGCCGGGCGCGCCGGAGTTGTACGCCCAAGCGGTGCGCCCGCCGTGCGTGGTGACCTCGATGCGCGTGTAGGCGCCCTCGTGAATCCCTTCGAACTCGTCGAGCACCGCCAACGCTTCGTCGCTGGTCGCCGCGGCGAGCGTGAACACGCGACCGACGATCCGGCGGGCGCCGGGCGCGAACACCGCCGCCGGCCAACCGAGGCCGGTGTCGAACAAGTCGCCCGGCGCCGAGTCGGGCGTGCCGGCGTCGGCCACCCACGGCGCGAGCACGTGCCAGTTGGATTGGCCGGGGAGCAGCGACCCGTAGACGAACAGCAGACGCACGGGCTCGTTTTCTAGCGGGCGGGCGACGCCGACGCGGCGAGGTTCCAGTCGATCGGTACCTGCCCATGGGCGACGAGCGCGGCGTTGACGCGGCTGAACGGCTTGCTGCCGAAGAACCCGTTGTGCGCGGACAGCGGGGAGGGGTGCGGCGATTCGATCACGGTGTGGCGTGTGCTGTCGATCAGCGCTTTCTTCTTGCGGGCGTAGCCGCCCCACAGGACGAACACGACGTGTTCGGGCTTGGCGGCGACGGCTCGGATCACCTGGTCGGTGAACGTCTCCCAGCCCTTGCCCTGGTGCGATCCGGCCTGCCCGGCGCGCACGGTGAGCGTCGCGTTCAGGAGCAGCACCCCTTGCCGGGCCCACGCTTCGAGGTTGCCGTGCGCCGGGCGCGGCAGCCCGAGATCGGCGGCGAGTTCCTTGTGGATGTTCTGCAGCGAGGGCGGCACGGCCACGCCGTGGCGCACCGAAAAGCACAGGCCGTGGGCCTGGCCGGGGCCGTGGTAGGGGTCCTGGCCGAGGATCAGTACCCGCGTGTCGGCGTAGGCGGTGAGGTGCAGGGCGGCGAACACGTCGGCGGCGGGCGGGTACACCGTGGCCCGCTCGCGTTCGGCGGCGACGAAGCCTTGGAGGTCGCGCCAATAGGGCTGCTCGAACTCGCCGCGCAGCACCGGGTTCCAGTCGGTGGTCGGCACGCCGCGACTCTACGATGCGCACATGTTCGGCCATCTCCCCTGGTCGCGGCTGGCGACGCTGCCGACACCGCTCGAGCGCGGCCCGCGCCTGCCGGGTGGCGCACGGCTCTGGCTCAAGCGCGACGACCTGACCGGCTTGGGAATGGGCGGCAACAAGGCCCGCAAGCTCGAGTTTCTCGTCGGCGCGGCGGTCGCCGAGGGCGCCCGATCGCTGGTGACGGTCGGGGCGGCGCAGTCGAACCACTGCCGGATGACGGCGGCGGCCGGCGCCCTGCTCGGGCTCGAGGTGCATCTCGTGTTGTCGGGCGACCGGCCCGACGTGCCCTGCGGGAACCAGCTCCTGTCGACGCTGTTCGGTGCCCAGCTGCACTACACCGGGGCGCACGAGAGCCACTGGGGTGAGCTCGAGATCGCCCGCGAGGCGCTCGCCGGCGAGCTCACCGCGGCCGGGGCGGCGCCCTACTCGATCCCGATCGGCGGCTCCACGGCGGTGGGCGCGCTCGGCTACGCCTCGGCGTTCTTCGAGCTGATGGAGCAGTGCCGGGCGCGCGACGTGCACCCGGCCGCGATCGTGGTGACGTCGTCGAGCGGTGGCACGCACGCCGGCCTGGTGGCGGGCAAGGCGCTGTGGCGCGAACGCCACGGTGCGGCCGGTGGGCCGCTCCCGGAGGTGCTCGCGATCGGTGTTGCCAAAGGCGTCAACCTCGGCTCGCCCGACGTCGCCGCGCTGGCGCGCGAGACGATCCGTCTGGTGGGCCAGCCGGGAACGATCGAACCCGGCGACGTGCAGCTCGACACGCGCTGGCTCGGCGACGACTACGCCGTGCCGAGCGCGTCGGGCGACGCGGCCGTGCGCTGGGCGGCCCGCCATGGCGGCTGGGTGCTCGACCGCACGTACACCGGCAAAGGCTTCGCCGGGCTGGTGGGCAACGCCGAAGCGCACCGCTGGCCCGCCAGCAGCGACGTGATCTTCGTCCACACGGGCGGCACGCCGGCCGTGTTCGCGCCGGGCGGGGCGCCGTTGTGACGCTCTGGTGACGGCCCGCCGCCCGCTTTAGGCTGGGCCCGTGACCGAGATCCTCGACGTCGACCTGCTCGCCTTCGAACAACACACCGGCGCCCGGCGTCGGGCCGTTGTCGACGGGGTCACGCGCAGCCTCGCCACCGGCTTCGTGTTCACGGGCCACGACCTGTCCGAAGACCTGCTCGACACGGCCTACGGGATGCTGCGTGAGTTCTTCTCGCTCGACCCCGACACGAAGCAGCAGTTCACCGTGCCCGGCGCCCACGGCCAAACCGGTTACACGGGAACGCTCGTCGAGACCGCCGCGTCGAGCGACGTGCCGGACTGGAAGGAGATGCTCAACTGGGCGTCGCCGATCGCCCCGGGGCATCCGCTCAAGCGCAAGTTCCCGACGGCCTACCCCGATCAGGTGCTGCCCGAGTCGGCGGTGCCCGGGATCACCGCCGTGTTGTACGCGTTCCACGACGCGATCGCCGACCTGCAGCGCCGGTTCCTGCGCGTGATCGCCGAAGGCATCGGCTGCCACGAGACGTTCTTCGACGACATGGTCAAGGACGGCCCGACGCTCACCCGGGCGATCCGCTATCCCCCGATGAGCGAGTTGCAGGCCAGCGGCAACGGCCACGTGTGGGCGGGCGCGCACGGCGACATCAACCTGATCACCGCGCTCCCGCGCTCCACCGCCAAAGGCCTCCAGGTGAAGGTCGACGATCACAGTGGCGAATCGGGCTGGGTCGACGCGGTCCCGCCGGCGGGGCACGTCATCATCAACACCGGCATCATGCTCGAGCGGCTCACCAACGGGCGGATCCCGATCGGCTGGCACCGCGTCGTCGCCGACCCCGAGTACACCGGCGAGCGCTACAGCGTGGTCCAGTTCTGCCACCCACGGCCGTGGACGATCCTGTCGCCCGTGCCGTCGTGTTGCACGCCCGAGACGCCGCAGCGCTTCAGTGCGATGTCGGCGGCCGATGCGCTCGACGAGGTGCTCTACGAGATCAACCTCGTCGAGGACGCCCGCCGCGTGTCGTGACCGGTCAACGGCCGAGCAGCACGCTCGTCGGCAGCCCCGGGGTCGCCCCGGCCACGAGCGCCGTCACCCAGTAGCGGGCGGGCAGTTCGATCGGAGCGAGCCAGGCCTCGGGCGCTTCGGCGCCCGCCGCACCGCCACCGAAGGCGTGCGTCGGCGCCCACTCGCAACCGAGCGGGTGGCGGATCAGGGCGGCCGCGCCGAAGGCCTGCAGGGTGCCGTCGGCGGCGATGCGGAACCCGCCGTCGGCGAGTGCCGACACGTCGACGGGGGTCAGCGTGGGGTACCCGTCGGGCTGCAGCTCGGGGTGCTCGGCGAGGTCGCCGCCGTCGGCGAGCACGGCGTGGGCGTACATCAGCAACTCGGCGTCGTCGGCGTTGAGGAGGCGCGGGTCGGGCGGAAGCGCCCATGGCCCGGTGCCCACGTGGCACGCCTGGCGGGTCTGGGCGGCGACGAGCAGGGAATCGGCGTCGAGGCGGGTGCCGTCGGCGGCGCGCACGGTGAGCCGGAGGTGCGGCCACACGACGTCGTCGGCGCTGCCCGAGCGGCCGCCGCCGGGCATCGGGTCGCTGTCGCCCATGAACCCGAGGACTTGCCCGGCGCGCACGCTGGTGCCCACCTGGGCGAGCACCGACACCCCGAGCGCCGGGTGGCCGGCGCCGTCATTGCTGCCGGGGGAGTCGTCGTTGAACCCGGAGTAGCGGTAGGTGCGCCCCTCGACGTCGGTGACCGTGACGCTGCGGGCGGCGCCGATGCCGTCGCCGCGCTCGACCGCGGTGACGACCCCGTCGGCCACGGCGAGCACCGGCTGCAGCTTCTGGCCGTAGACGATCGCGTCGGTGCCGGCCTCGCAGTGCGGACGATCGCACGGCACCGGCGGGGCGACGACCGAGCGGCCGAGCACCGGGTAGGCGACGATCAGTCCTTCCGGGCCGGTGGCCGCGCTGGCCGGGTTGACGCCGGTCTCGGGTGGGATCCCGGCGAGGTACTTGAGGTCGGGCGGCAGCAGCATCGCCCGCCAGTTGAGCGAGTCACCGGTGACCTGGGCGAGCATCTCGAGCCAGCGGAACTGGTACTCGCGGACCGTCAGCCGGTTGCCGGCCTGGGGCATCGGTACCTCGTCCATCAACGCCGGCTCACGGGCGGCGCGCGGGTAGTACCAGATGACCGGCACCATCGACACGTCGTTGTTCCAGGTGCGCAGGATCGCCTGCACGTCGCCGAGGGCACGCTCGTCCTGGACGTACGGCGGGGCGAGGTAGGCGCTCGGAAACCCGGCGTAGTTGTTCCACGTCGAGTCGATGTACTGGTAGGCGCCCGAGGCGCCGCCGCGGTTCTTGGCGATCGCGTAGTTGTTGCCGGACTCGACGAGCCGGATCGTGACGAGGATGTCGCTGAGCTGCTTCGGCATCGGCACGCCGAGCGGTGCGGGGGCCGGCGCGCCCGGGTCGGCGGTGGCCGCATCCGTGGCGGGGAGCGTGGTCGTGGTGGTGGTGGTCGGGGCCGTGGGGCAGGGCGGCAACGGGATCGTGGTCGTCGTCGTGGTGGTGG
>JAEZFY010000064.1 GCA_023417265.1 Actinomycetes bacterium
GCCCCCGCTCGCGCTGCCACCACGACGACCACCACGACTCCCGTCCGTCCGCAGCGCGCCGACCCACCCGACGCAGCGGCCACGGTCGGTGTTCCCGCCGAGCGCGCCCCGCAATGGTCACCCGACGCCGAGTGCGACCTCACCACGGTTGCCGCGCTGGCGGCCCGACACCCCGAGGTGCGCCAGTTCGTGGTGCTCGCCACCGACGCCTTCGCCGACACGTGGGGCACCGCCGAGGTCGCGGTGTGGGCCGAGGGCGCGTGGCGATGCCAGTTCGGCGCCGAGCCGGCGCGCTTCGGCCGCAACGGCACGCGGCCGCTGCTCGAACGGCGGTCGGGTGACGGAACCACGCCGGCAGGCGTGTTCCCGCTGGCCACGGTGACGGCCTGGGACGGCGAGCAGTTCGCGATGTTCGGCAACTCCCCCGACCCCGGTGTGCGTGCCGCCTACCGCGATGTTCGCCCGCAGGACTGTTGGGGGGCGACACCAAACACGGCCCGCTATCAACACCTCGTGAACCTGCCGAACTGCCCCGGGCCCGACGACGAGGATCTTGAGCGGATCGGCGGCGTGTACGCCCATGCCGCGGTGATCGGCGCCAACCTCGACCCGATCTCCGGCGACGCGCCCGGCGAGACGCCCTATGCGGCGGCGATCTTCCTGCACCGCCACAACTACGGCGGCGGTGCCACGTCGGGCACGGTCCGGCCCACGAGCGGGTGCGTGTCGCTCGCCCATCAGCACCTCGTCGACACGCTCCGCCTGATCGACCCGGCCCTGGCGCCGCACTTCGCGATCGGCCCGACCGCCTGGCTGCGCAGCACCGCCTGACCGACGAATGCTCCGCGCGGGCAGGAGTTCCCGGGGGTTCCGGGCGGCGTCGGCGGGCGCCCACACCGCGGATGTGAGCACCATTTCCGTCGTCACGATCGTGCCCTGGAGCGACCCACTGATCGACCAGACGGGCCATGATCCCCGGAGCGCCTATGCGGAGCGCTACTGGTTGTCGGTCATCGGGCCGACCGCGTGTTGGATCATGCGGCGCTTCGCCGATCTGTTCGACGCGTCGCCGGACGGGTTAGCGATCGACCTCGCCCACACGGCGTCGACGATGGGCCTGTCGTACGAGCGGGGTGCGGCCTCGCCGTTCGGGCGGGCGCTCAACCGGTGCGTGATGTTCGGCCTCGCCCACCACCTGTCGGCCGGCCTCGCGGTGCGCCGCAAGTTCCCTGACGTCGCCATGCGCCACCTCCAGCGCCTGCCGCCCGACGTGCAGGCCGAGCATGTCGAGTGGGCGCGGCGAACGATGCACCTCGACGTCGCCGAGATCGAACGGCGCTTGCGCGAGGTGGGTGTCAGCGCCGCCGCGGCCGCGCGGGCGTGCGAGGCCGCGGCGCTCGCGTCCTAGCGGTCGTAGTCGCGGTTGTCGTAGGCGCTGGTTGTGGCGGTGTGGTCGCGGCCGAGCAGGAAGCCGAGCGCGATCATCGCCACGCCGAGCCCGAAGTGGAGCCAGTCGTCGGCCTCGTTGACGGGCACGAAGTTGGCGTCACTGTCGTGGTCGATCAGCAGGCCGTACACCCACAGCACCAGATAGATCAGGCCGCCGCCGACGAGGTAGCTGCGGGCGCCGCCCCAGGTGCGTGCCATCAGGAGTCCGGCGATGCCGAACAGCAGGTGCACGATGTTGTGCAGGATGCTCACCTGGAACACGCCGAGCAGTTCGGAACCCGACTCGTGGCCGGCGAACGTCATGTCGTCCCAGTTACTCGTGATGCCGGGGATGAAGCCGGCGATGCCGACCAGTAGGAACACCGCACCGACCGCGAGTGCGGCCGCTTGCAGCGGCGTGCGCCCGGTGGTGTGCGCGGTGTGATGATCGTGATGGGTCGTGGCCATGGGAACCTCCGTCGTCGATGGACGCGACGGGCGTACCCGGTGGGCCGCGGAACGTACCGAGTTACGCCTGGTAGTTCGTGACGAGGTCGATCAGCAGGCGCGTTCCGAACCCGGTCGCGCCCTTCGACTGCCAGCCGCGGTCGGCGTCGCTGTGCATCGTGCCGGCGATGTCGAGGTGGGCCCACGGAACGTCGCCCACGAACTCCGACAGGAAGATCGCGGCGATGATCGCCCCGCCGTATGCGCCGCCGATGTTCTTGAGGTCGGCGACCGGCGAGTCGATCTGGTTGCGGTACTTGTCGCGCGACAACGGGAGTTCCCACATCGCTTCGTCGGCCGCCGCGCCGGCGGCTCGGACGCGATCGACGAGGTCCGGGTCGCTCCCGAACAGGGCACCCCAGCCTTCGCCGAGCGCCGCCAGCGCGCTGCCCGTGAGCGTGGCGATGTCGACGATCGCGTCGGGTGCGTCCTCGGCGGCGAGGGCCAAGCCGTCGGCCAGGATCAAGCGGCCCTCGGCGTCGGTGTTGAGCACCTCGACGGTCGTGCCGTTGCGCATCGTCAGCACGTCGCCGAGCTTGAGGGCCGAGCCCGAAGGCATGTTGTCGGTCAGCATCAGCCAGCCGGTGACGCGGTTGGGGCAGGCCAGCGCCGAGAGCGCGGTCATCGTCGCCAGCACGGCGGCCGAGCCCGACATGTCGAGCTTCATCATCGCCGACATCGGCGTGGTCGGCTTGAGGCTCAGGCCGCCCGAGTCGTAGGTGACGCCCTTGCCGACGAGGGCCACGTGGGCGGCGCGCTTGGTGGCGCGGGGCGTGTAGCTGAGCTTGACGACCCGGGGCGGCTCGGCCGATCCGGCGTTGACGCCGATGATGCCGCCGCAGCCCATCTCGCGCAGCTGGTCCTTGTCGAACACCTCGACCTGCAGCCCGCACTCGCCGGCGAGGCGGACCGCCAGCTCGGCGACGTGCTTGGCGGTGAGATGGCTGGCGGGCGTGTTGGCGAGCTCGCGGGCGAGCACCGCCGCCCCGGCGGTGGCGAGTGCCCGCGTCACCCCGGCCGACACGGCGGCGGCGTGCTTCGGCCCGGCGACGATCGACACCTCGGTGAGCGACGCTGCCGCGGGGGTGCGGCGGATGCCTGCGTACTTGTACCCGGCGAGCAGGGCACCCTCGGCGAGCGCTTGGGCGGCCGCGGTCGCGGCGGCGCCGCCGAGCGCTGGGTCGAGCAGGTTGAGGGCGACGTGGGCGGCCTTGGGAGCCGCCCGCACCACGGACGCTGCGGCCGTGCGCAGTTCGGCGGTGGTCGGTTGGTCGGGCATGCCGACGGCGACCACCAGCGCGCCTTCGCGCCCGGGGACCAGGAGGGTTTGTCCGGGTGTGCCCTCGAACCCGAGCAGCGTCAGCCGGGAGCGCGACAGCCCGACCTGGCGCGGCACCGGGCCGGTGGGCTTGACGGCCACGCCGACGGCGTCGGCAGCGGCCGGAGTGGAGCGGGTGACGGCGACGGAAGCCTGGGTCGGCACGGTCGGAAGCATCCGGACAGTCTGGCGGCTCGGGCCCCCGGTCCACGCCCGGCGGAGCGGACGAGGCGGGTCCCCGGGTTTGTTACTGTCACCCGAATCGCTCAGCCACCTGGTGGCCGCGGCGTGAACACCGGTGGGGGCACCCGGTTCCCGCTACCAACCGAGCGACCTCTGGAGGTCACATGCGTACACATCACCCGATCCCGCATCGCCGGCTCCTCGCCGGCGCACTCGCCGCGCTGGCGCTCGTCGCCGGAGCGTGCGGCGGCGACGACGACGACGCCACCGACAGCACCGAGGCCGACGGTTCGGTGGCGATCGGCGGCACCGACGCACCCGCGGCCACCGATGCTCCCGACGCCACCACGGCCGACACGGTCGAGGTCGTCCAGGGCGGCGGCACGCTGGCGGCTGTCCGCGAGCGCGGCGTCCTGAACTGCGGTGTCAACGACACGCTGCCGGGCTTCGGTGCGGTCGACGACTCCGGGGCGTTCGTCGGCTTCGACATCGACTTCTGCCGGGTCATTGCGGCGGCTGTGCTCGGCGACTCCGAGGCGGTCGACTTCACCCCGCTCACCGCCGACACGCGCTTCACGGCGCTCCAGTCGGGCGAGGTCGACGTGCTGATCCGCAACAGCACGTGGACCGCGACGCGCGACGGCGCCGAAGGCCTCGAGTGGCTGAAGACCACGTTCTTCGACGGCCAGGGGATGATGGTGCCGGCGTCGACCGGCTACACCACGCTCGAGGATCTCGCCGACGCCAACATCTGCGTCACCAGCGGCACCACCACCGAGCTCAACCTGGCGACCGTGTTCGCGAGCCGCGGGATCCCGTACAACCCGGTCGTCTACACCACCGACACCGAGCTCCGCGAGGCCTACGAGAGCGGGCAGTGCGAGGCGTGGACCACCGACGCGTCGGGCCTCGCCGCCTGGAAGAACACGATCGAGGCCGAAGGTGGCGAGGAGCAGCTCGTCATGCAGGAGATCATCTCGAAGGAGCCGCTCGGCCCGGCCGTGCGCGACGGCGACAGCGAGTGGGCCCAGGTCGTCAACTGGTCGACAATGGCGACGATCCAGGCGTGGGAGTACGGGATCGACTCCACCAACGTCGACGGGTTCACCACCGAAGACATCGGCATCCAGAACTTCCTCGGTCAGGCCGACTGGGACCCGGGCCTCGGGCTCGACCCGACGGCGTTCGCCACCGTCATCAGCCAGGTCGGCAACTACCAAGAGATCTACGACCGCCACGTCACCCCACTCGGGCTCCCGCTCGAGGGCTCGGTCAACGACCTCTGGAGCAACGGCGGCTTGATGTACGTCCCGCCGTTCCGCTGACCCGCTGACGGTTCACACGGCCACATGAACGGTCCGGGGGGGGGGTGCGGGCCCCCCCCCCGGCCCCCCCGGCCAAGACGA
>JAEZFY010000205.1 GCA_023417265.1 Actinomycetes bacterium
CGCAGCAGGATCTTGCCGAACACGTCGTTGCCGTCGAGCCGGCGCTGGGCCTCGGCGGCGTCGGCGAGGGCGAACTCCGAGTCGACGACCGACGCGAAGCGGCGCTCGCAGAAGCGCTGCCAGAGCGGGGCGAACTCGCCCGGCTTGTACGGGTCGGAGCCCATGATCTTGATGCCCGAGTGGAACATGAACCCGAGGCTCGGGATCGTCGCCGTGTCGCCCGACGTGTTGCCGCAGCAGACGAGCCGCCCGCCGATGCCGAGCGAGAACACCGACGCCTCCCACAGCGCGGTGCCGACGTGGTCGAGCACCATGTTCACGCCGGCCCCGCCGGTGACCTCGCGGACCCACCCGGCGACGTCGCCGGTGCGGTTGTTGAACACGTGGGTCGCACCGAGCTGGCGCGCCTTGTCGAGCTTGGCGTCGCTGCCGGCGGTGGCCAGCACCGTCGCTCCGGCGTCGACCGCGAGCTGGATCGCGGCCACCGACACGCCGCTGCCGGCGGCGTGGATCAGCACGGTCTCGCCTGCGGTCAGCCCGCCGACGGGGAACAGCGCGTGCCCGGCGGTCATGAAGATCGTCGGGAACGTGGCAGCGATGCCGAGGTCGAGATCGTCGGGGACCGCGTGCACGTGCGACGCCGGCACGAGGCAGCGCTCGGCGTACCCGCCGGCCACGGTCGCACCGAGCACACCGAGGTTCCCGTACAGGTCGCCCATGCCGGTCAGCTTCGAATCGTCGGCGACGCCGGCGAGCGACGGGTCGACCACGACCCGGTCGCCGACGTGCACGCCGGTGACCGCCGAGCCGACCTCGACGACCGTGCCGGCGATGTCCATTCCGGCGATGTGCGGCAGCGAATGCCCGGGCAGCGTGAAGTAGCCCGCCCGCTGGACGAGGTCGAGCCGGTTGAGCGCGGTCGCGGCAACCTCGACGACGACGTCGCCGGCACCCGGTTCGGGGTCGGGCAGGTCGACGAGTCCGAGGACCTCGGGGCCCCCGTGCTCGGAATAGCTGATGGCTTTCATGGGCGCCTCCGGTACGCGGTCGCGAGAGCAGGTGAGGTCCAGCCCTTGTCGGCTGGATTGAGGTCGGTGCCCGGGGCGACGACCGCGTCGATCGCATCGAGCGTGTCCGCGTCGAGACGCACGTCGGCAGCGGTCAGCAGGTCGGCCAGCTGGGCTTCGGTGCGCGGCCCGATCAGGGCCACGTCGACGTCGCGGTGCTCGACGACCCAGGCGAGCGCGAGCTGGGTGAGCGTCAGCCCGGCGTCGGCGGCGATCGCCGCGAGCTGGTCGACGGCTGCGTGCTTGGCGGCGTTGCTGCCGTCGAAATGGTCGGGGTTCGTGTCGGCTCGCGAGCCGGCCGGGGCGTTGCCCGACTGGTACTTGCCGGTCAGCCAACCGCCGGCGAGCGGACTCCACACGATCACGCCGATGTCGTGACGGCCGCACGTGGGCAACACGTCGGCCTCGATCCCACGGGTCAGGATCGAATAGGGCGGCTGCTCGGTGTGCGGGCCGGCAACGCCGCGCCGCTCCGATGCCCAGCAGGCCTCCACGAGTTCCTCGGCGGGGAACGTCGACGTGCCCCAGGCGAGGATCTTGCCCTCGCGCACGAGGTCGCTCAAGGCGTCGATCGTCTCGGCGATGTCGGTCGCCGGGTCGGGCCGGTGTACCTGGTACAGGTCGATGTGGTCGGTGCCGAGCCGGCGCAGGCTGGCCTCGACAGCGCGCCGGATCCAGCGCCGCGAGTTGCCGCGGTGGTTGGCGCTGAAGGATCCGTCCGGGTTCGGCATCCCGTTGTGGAACTTGGTGGCCAAGACGACGTCGTCGCGGCGCCCGGCGATCGCGTTGCCGACGATCTCCTCGCTCTCACCGAACGCGTACACGTCGGCGGTGTCGACCAGGTTGAGGCCGGCGTCGATCGCGGTGTTCACGATCCGAGCGCATTCGGCGTGGTCGCGGTTGCCCCACGCGCCGAGCACCATCGTGCCGAGCCCGAACCGCCCGACCTGTATACCGGTGCGGCCGAGTGTGGTCATCTCCATCGCAGTCCCCCTCGTTTGAGCGTCAGCGGGCGTCGTGCACGGGCCACCGCTGGGGCAGCGTGATCCCGGCCTTGGCGAGCAGTGCGGCTTGGCGTTCGGCGGCGAGCGCGGCCAGTTCGCGGTGATCGATGCGCGTGTGGCGACCGTCGGCGATCACGTGCTGGCCGGCGACGAACACGTCGCGGACGCTGCGCCCATCGGTGCCCCACACGAGCGTTTGGGCGATGTCGCCGCGCGGTGTCCACGCCGGGAGATCGGTGCGGTGGATCACGACGTCGGCTTGCTTGCCGGGCTCGAGCGAACCGATCCGGTCGGCCATCCCGATCGCGGCCGCGCCGGCGATCGTCGCCAGCTCGAACGCCTGGTGGGCGCCGAAGCGCTGCCCGTCGAGCGTCCGGTCGCGGGCGAGCCCGGCGGCCAGCGCGGCCGTGCGCAGGATGTCGATCATGTCGCCGGCGTTGACGGCGTCGCAGCCGAGCGCGATCCGTCCGCCCCGGTCGTGGATCTCGAAGTGCCGGCCGTTGGCGGCCACCCCCTGGGCGAGGCGCAGATAGGCCCACGGGCAATAGGCGATCGCCGTACGGGTGCCGAGCACGAGTTCGATCTCGGCGTCGTCGAGCCACACGCCGTGGCCGAGCAGCAGGTGCTCACCGAGCACGCCGAGGTCGTGGAGGTGCACGGCCGGGCGCTTGCCGGTCCGTTCGAGGTAGCTGCGCGGGTCACCCTGGTGCGGCGACAGGTGCATCGTCATCGAGGTGCCGGCCGTGCGTGCCAGCTCGGCTGCCCCGGCGAACAGGGCGTCGGAGGCGAGGTCGTGACCGACGAGGGTGACCCAGCCCTCCACCATGCCGCCACGCGGGAAGCGCTCGATCACGGCGCGCTGGCGGTCGAGCACCTCGTCGACGCGGCCGCCGAACGGGACGCCGTCGACGTCCCATCCCCACGTGCCGATCGTGCCGCGGATGCCGGTGCGGAGCATGCCGTCGACGACGCGCTCGGGGTGCGCCACCGTGCCGGCCTCGACGACGGTGGTGATGCCGTTGGTGAGCGCCTCGACCGCCGACAGCGTGGCGCTGATCTCGTCGTCGTCGCCGTCGTGGTTGCTGTGCAGCGGCACCGACCACTCGAAGATCGCGGCCTGCGAGTCGAGCAGGTCGGGAATGCAGCAGCGCATCAGTCCGTCGCCGGTGAGGTGCTGGTGAGCGTCGATCATCCCCGGCGTGACGACGCACCCGGAGGCGTCGAGCAGATCGGCGTCGGGATACTGCGACCGCAGTTCGGTGGTCGCGCCGACGGCGACGATCGTGTCGCCGTCGATCACCAGCGACCCGCCGGCGAGCACGTCGCGCGCCGGATTCATGGTCACCACGTCGCCCCCGGCGACGATCGTCGTCATCGGGCGGCGAACTCGCGGTACGGAATCCGGGGCAGCTGGAACATCGAACCCTCGGCGGCGGAGCGCACGAACCACGGGAACCCCATCCGGCCGATCTGGCCGATCGCCAGCGTGTCGATCCGGTAGGCGTCGTCGCAGATCGATTCGTCGAGCGTCACGGCGACGACTTCGGCGATCACGAAGTGCACCGCTGCGAACACCTCGGCGTTGCTGCCGAGTTCGACGACCTGGTGGACATGACATTCGAGGTGGGCCGGCGACTCGGCCAGCGACGGGTGGGCGACGACGACCGACGGGATCGGGGTCCAGCCGACGTGTTCGGCTTCGCTGACGTCGGGCGGGAACTCAATCGCCGCCGTCTCGATGTGCTCGCGCATCGAGTCGACGGTGACGTTGACGACGAACTCGCCGGTGCGCTCGACGTTCACCCACGTGTCCTTCGGTGCCCCGCCGTCTTCACGGTGGGCCCCGATCGTGACCCCGATCAGCATCGGGTCGCCGGTGATCGGCAGGTAGTAGCTGTACGGCGCGACGTTGACCGTGCCGTCGGCGTTGGCCGTCGAGATCATCGCGATCGGGCGCGGCGTGATCAGCTGCGAGAGCATCCCTTGGCGCCGGGCGGCCGGGTGTTGGGCGGGGTCGAAATGGATCATCCGAGCACTTGCTCCACAGAGAATTCGAGGTTGTTGCCGTCGGGGTCGGTGACGACGCAGATGTAGCCGACGACCTCGTTGCGGTACATCGGGCCGAGGAGGAGGCAGCCGTCGTCCTTGGCCATCGCCGCGATCGCGTCGACGTCGGCGCGGCTGTCGAGCGACAGGCCGAGGTGGCTGATCGAGGTCAGGAAGCCGTAGTGCTCCTTGATGTCGCCGGTGATGTTGGTGGGCAGCTTGCCTTCGATCAGGACGATCACGAACCGCGCCGCGGCGTCGCCATCGGCGGTGGTCGTGCGGTCGCGTTCGTTGGCGAGCCACACCGAGCGCAGCCCGGTGGTGGCGTCCGTGCGCTCGTGGATCACCACCAGGTTGGTGTACTTCGCGTAGAACGCCAGGGTCGCCGTGAGGTCGCGCACCGGCAGGGCGATGTGGGTCAGCAGGGTGTTGGTCATTTGAGGCCGCGCACGAACGGTTGGGCGAGCGCCGAGGGCTCGCGGGAGCGGGTGGCGAAGAACAGCATCGTCAGCAGCGCCAACAGGTACGGGAGCAGTGCCAGCAGGGCCCCGTTGAGCTGGTAGCCGAGGCTCGGCAGGGCGACCCGCATGGCGTCGGCGACACCGAACACGACGCACCCGGCGATCGTGCCGCGCAGGCTCCAGCCACCGAAGATCACGGCCGCGATCGCGAGGTAGCCACGGCCGTTGGTCATCGCCGTCTGGAACCGGCCGACCTGGCCGAGCACGAGGTAGGCGCCGCCCAGGCCGGCGAACAAGCCGCACAGGTACAGCGCCTGGCGGCGGCGCAGGTTGACGTGGATACCGCTCACGTCGGCCGCCTGCGGGTTCTCGCCGACCGAGCGGATCTCGAGGCCCCAGCGGGTGCGGAACACGAGGTACCAGGCGATCGGGATGATCGCGTATACGAGGTAGGCGGGCCACGCCTGAGCGAAGAACGCCCGCCCGACGAGCGGGATGTCGGACAGGACCGGGATCTCCACCAGCTTGGCCCGTCCGCCGTCAGGGTTGATCTGGGCGTCGAGGAAGCCGGTCAGACCGATCACGAGCACGTTGAGGGTCAGCCCGACGACGAACTGGTTGGCGGTCAGGCGGTGGCTCAGGTTGGCGTGGGCGGCGCCGACGGTGGTGCCCGCGGCGGCGCCGCAGAGCACACCGACGATCGCCGAGTTCGACCACCCGAACCCGATCACCGACGCGAACGCGCCACCCAGCAGCATCGCCTCGATCGAGATGTTGAGCGTGCCGGAGCGTTCGGCGACCCACTCGCCGACGGCGGCGAAGGCGAGCAGCACGGCCAGCCGGAACGCCGACTCGTACATGGTGGCCGACGAGACGACGTCCCAGAGACCTTCGAAGAAGCCCATCAGGCGGCGCTCCCGGCGAGTTGGCGGCGACGGTCACGGACGAACTCGATCGCCGGGGGAATCAAGAGCGCGAGCACGAGCAGGGCCTGGACGACGTCGACGATCTGACGGTCGACGCCGGTGGCGGCGAGGAAGCCCGAGCCGGTACGCAGTGAGGCGAACACGAGCGCCATCACGATCGCCACGAGCGGGCGGCTGCGGGCCAGCAGGGCAACGAGCAGGCCGTCCCAGCCGACGTTGCTGGAGTACCCGAGCGTCAGCCGGTTGCTCGCTGAGCCGCCGGTCAGCATCACGCCACCGGCGAGGCCGGCCAGGCCGCCCGACACGACCAGCGCCAGGGTGCCGACGCCGGCCGCCCACACGCCGCTGCGCTGGGCGGTGCGCGGGCTCGCTCCGAGCAGGCGCAGCCCGAAGCCCCACGTCGTCCGGCCGAGCACGTAGGCCGCGATCAGAGCGACGACGAGCGCGATCACGACGCCGAGTTCGAGGTTGTTGCCGAACCACGTCCACGCCGGGAGCCGGTGCGACGGGAGCACTTCCTCACCGATGTCGAGCCGGTTCTGGCGCTCGACGCGGTCGAGGAACAACCAGTTCTTGGTGAGCCCGAACGTCACCAGGTTGGTGGCCACGAAGATCAGCAACAGCGTCGTGATCACCTCGGGCACGGAGCGCCAGTACTTGAGTACTCCGGCGATACCGGCCCACAGGCCGGCGACGACGAAGGCAACCAGCAAGGCGACCGTCAGCGCCAGCGGGCCGGGCCCGGGGAAGCGCACGATCACGTACGCCGTCGTGGCGGCGCCCACCAGCACCTGACCCTCTTGGCCGATGTTGGCGAGCCCGGCCCGGTTGGCGACGATGCTGCCGATCGCGACGAGCAGCAACGGGGCCGCCCGCTTGAGCGTCTCGCCCCATCGTCCGGGGGCCCGGAAGGCACCGTCGAGGATCGCGTCGAGCACGGAGCCGGCGTCGCCACCGGTGACCGACACGAGCAGCGCCGACAGGCCGACCGCGGCGGCGATGCACCCGGTGTACACGGCGACCATTTCGAGGATGCGTCGCGACCGGTTCGGGAGCGCGCTCCCGGCGATCGGCGAGCGCAAGGCGAACTCGTCGCGTTCGGTGTCGAGCGCGTCGGTACTGGCGTGACTCACGCGACACCACCCATCAAGAGACCGATCCGTTCCACGTCGGCATCGGCACGCAGCATCGTGCCGATGATGCGCCCGCGGTAGAGCACGGCGATGCGGTCGGCGAGCGAGAGCACTTCCTCGAGTTCGGTCGAGATCAACAGCACCCCGACGCCGCTCTCGGCGACCGCCCGCAGGCGCTTGTTCATGTCCTCGATCGCGCCGACGTCGAGGCCGCGGGTGGGTTGCGCAGCGACGAGCACGCGGGGCTCACTCTGCAGCTCGCGGGCGAGCACGAGCTTTTGTTGGTTGCCGCCCGACAACGACCACATCGGTGCTTCGGGTCCGGCGCACTTGATGCCGTACTCGACGATCAGGCGCTCGGCGTTGGCGCGCATCGCAGCCCGGCTGATCACGCCCCGCCGGGCGACGCTGGCGGTCATGCCGAGCACGAGGTTTTCGGCGACGCTCATGCTCAGCACGCAGCCCGAGTCGTGGCGGTCTTCGGGAATCACGGCGACGCCGGCCCGCAGCATCGCCCCGGCGCGGCCGGTGGGCACCGGCTTGTGGGCCACGACGACGCTGCCGGTGTCGAGCGGGAGCAGGCTGGCGAGCAGGTCGCCGAGCTCCTTCTGGCCGTTGCCCTCGACGCCGGCGATGCCGAGGATCTCGCCCGGGTGGAGTTCGAACGAAAGGTCGTCGAGCACGAGGTGCCCGTCGTGGGCCCGGACCGTGGCGCCCTCGACCGTGAGCACCGGTACGCGCGGGGGGAGCTCGGTGTCGTCGGCGTTGGCTTCCGCCTCGGCGACGCCGACGAGCCCCAAGGCGGCGCTCTCGGAGCGCAACGACACGTCGCGGCCGACCATGTCGCGAGCGAGGCCACGCGCGTCGGCGGCGGCGGTGGGCATGTGCGACACGACTTTGCCGCGGCGCATGATCGTGATCACGTCCGTGGCGTGCATGATTTCGTCGAGCTTGTGGCTGACGAGGGCGACGGTGCGGCCTTCGTCCTGCACCATCTGACGGACGACGCCGAACAGTTGCTCGGACTCGGCAGGCGTCAGCACGGAGGTCGGTTCGTCGAACACGAGCACCCGCGGGTCGCGGCGCAGGCACTTGATGATCTCGACGCGTTGGCGCAACCCGGCCGAGAGCCGGCCGACCACCGCATCGGGGTCGACCGTGAGCCCGTAGCGCTCGCCGATCGCGACGACTTGCTCGCGGGCGCTGCGCCGGTCGAGCCGGGCCGGGTCGCCGAGCACGACGTTCTCCCACACGCGCAGTTCGTCGACCAGGCTGAAGTGCTGGTGCACCATGCCGATGCCGATCTCGGCTGCCGATTGCGGGTCGGCGATCAGGCGGCGGGTGCCGTCGACGAGCACCGCCCCGCTATCGGGCAGCACGAGCCCGATCAACATCTTCATCAAGGTCGACTTGCCGGCACCGTTCTCGCCGAGGATCCCGTGGATCTCGCCGGGCCGGAGGGCCAGGTCGACCGAGTCGCAGGCGACCACGGCGCCGAAGCGCTTGGTGACCGCCTGCAACTCGATCGCTGCTGTCATGACGTCAGGGCTCCCGCAGGATCAGAAGCCGTAGGCCTCGGCCTTGATGGCGCCGAACTGCTCGTTCAGCTCACCGCTGGCGACGAGCGCGTAGGCCTCGTCGAGGGCGGCCTGCTGCTCGGGCGTCGGGTCGCAGATGATCGCACCCGGCTGCGGGTCGACGCCGACGTGGAACACGCGCACGGTGCCCTCGGGCATCGCCCCGCTGATGATCTCGTCGAACACCGGCTCGAGGTAGTCGCCGCCGTCGAAGCGCACGGCGATCGAGTAGCTGATGTCCTCGCGCTCGCAGGCGTCGGACGCGCCGGCGCTCATGACGATCAGGTCGTTCTCGTTGGCGAGCTGCACGAGCGCTTCGTGGGCGCCGCCGAGGTACGGGTAGATCGCGTCGGCGCCGGCGGCCAGGGCGTTGTTGAACGCCTCGGTGGCGGCGGCGATGTCGTTGAAGTCGCCAGCCGGCACGTACGTGATCGTGTACGCCGCGTCGACCGACTGCAGGCCGAGCTCGAACGCCCCGACCGCTTCCTTCTCGAAGCCGAGGTCGCAGCAGCCGATGAACGACACCGCATCGCCGCCCGAATCCTTGAGCAGCAGGCCCGTGGCGACACCGGCGGTGTAGCTGATCTCGGAGCCGTCGTCCTGGTTCTGCGAGTACAGGTCGCTCGGCGCGAAGCCGGCACCGCAGCTGCAGAACCAGTAGATGTCGCTGTACTTCTCGGACAGTTCGGGCATCGGGTCGGCGATCTCGCTGGCGGCAACCACCATCACGTCGACGCCCTGGGCGACGAGGTTCTCGAGCTCGGTCGCGGCTTCGGCCTGGGGCACGTTGTCGACGACGATCGGCTCGGGGAAGCCGTTCTCGGCGGCGGTCGCGATGACCTGGTCGACGAGAGCCTGGTAGTAGGCGCCGTCGTCGCGCGGGCCGGGCGTGGCGACGCCGATCAGCACCGCACCGTCATCGTTGGCGTCGAGGTCGACCCCACCGGCGGGAACAGTGCCGGCCGGAGCGGTGCCGGCCGGAGCGGTGCCGGCCGGAGCCTCGGTGCCGGCTGGAGCCTCGGTGCCGGCCGGGGCGTCCGTGGCCGCCGGGGCGTCGGTGCCCGCCGGCTGGGTGGCCGCCGGTTCCGGATCGGACGAATCGTCGTCGTCGCCTCCGCAGGCGCCGGCGACGAGCGCCAGCGCCGTGAGTGCGACCGCCGCACGCCGCAACGTGCGACGCTCGGCGGGAATGCGGGTGTTCATCGCTGCATGTCCTCCTGGTGGGCTGTAGGTCTGATGGTCAGACCAATGTGAGAGCGTAGACCGGCTGCGTTTCCGGCTTGTTACCGGGACGCGACATCTGACGGTCAGGTCGTTTGCGCGGCGTGACGCCGGTAGCGCTGGACGAGCCAGCGGTTGAACTGGACGTGGCTTTCCTCCTGCCACGAGTACCGCCCACGCGGGGCGAAGCGCGAGCGCAGGCCGCGCTGGACCTTGGTGGTGGCGTCGGTGTCCTGCTCGACGAACACCTGCACGCCGACGTCGGTGAGCTTGAGCTTGTGCTCGAACAGCGGGTCGTCGAGCGCCGACGGGTGGAAGATGTAGCCGATCTCGATGTCGATCGTCTGCGGCCCGGTCGGGCGGACGATGAAGAAGAACGCCTGGTCGGGGGCGGTACCGAGGCACAGCGTGGGTGGCAGCAACGCGAACGTCGAGCGGGTCCGCTCCTCCTCGGTCAGGTTCGGGTAGACCGGCATGATCGAGTGGTGGGTGGCATTGAAGCCGCCGTCCATGTGGGTGTAGCCGCCGACCCGGAAGATCACGCCCGACGCGTCGTCCCACGGCACCGGGAACTGGGTCATGTTGCTCGGGCAGAAGTCCTGGACGAACTGGTGCAGGCGGTTGGCGTGGTAACCGTCGTTGAAGTTCTCGAACATCACCTTCCAGTTCCACGGCCGGTCCTTGAGCGTGAACGTGCCGGGACACACCGCGTTGGCCAGGTCGTAGTTGGCGATCAACGGCTCGTAACGCGTCAAGGTCGGTGCCAGCGGTGCCGCGTCGGCGTCCATGTTGACGAACACGAAGCCCTGCCACTGCTCGACCCGCAACTGCGGCAAGCCGTACATCGACTTGTCGAAGCCTTCGGTGCGCTCCATCGCCGGGGCACCGAGCAGACGCCCGTCGAGGGCGTAGCTCCAGTGGTGGTAGGGGCACGTGAATTTGGAGTCGTTGCCCCTGCCGTCGCACACCTGCATCGCCCGGTGCTGGCACACCGCCGACATCGCCCGTACCTCGCCGGCCTTGTCGCGCACGACCACGATCGGCTCCTCGCAGATCGTGATCGTGAACCAGTCGCCGGGGTTGGGGATCTGCTCGGCGCGGCCGGCGCAGATCCACTCCTTGGCGAAGATCGCTTCGCGCTCGAAAGCGAGCACGTCGGGCGACGTGTACAGCTCGCGCGGCAGGGTCTCGGCGGTCGCCACGTCGGTGATCGACGAGTCGAGCGAGGCGAGCAGTTCGGGCGACAGGGTGTTCATGACAGGACCTCCTGGGTGAGGGCTGCGGCGGCCGCGTCGGCCAGCAGGAACTTGCGGACCTTACCGACGCTCGTGCGCGGCAGCTCGTCGACGATCGTGATCATGCGTGGCCGTTTGGCCTTGCCGAGCCGCTCGGCGCACCACGCCTCGAGCTGCACGGCGAGGTCGGACGGGGCGCCCTCGGCGGCGACGACAAACGCGACCGGGACCTCGTCGCGCACCGGGTCGGGCGCCCCGACGACGACGACGTCGTGGACCCCCGGGTGAGCGTCGATGACGGTTTCGACCTCGACGACCGACACGTTCTCGCCGGCGACCTTGAGCACGTCCTTGCGGCGCCCGTCGAACTCGAAGCGTCCGTCGCCGGCGATCCGGGCCCGGTCGCCGGTGAGGAACCAGCCGTCGCGGAACGAGGCGGCCGTCGTGTCGGGATCGTCGAGGTAACCGGCGAACAGCGTGATGCCGGGCTCACCCCCGACGACGATCTCTCCCACGCCGTCTTCCAGCCCGTGCAGCTCGACCTGGCAGCCCGGCGTGGGACGGCCCATCGCGTCGTGGCGCGGGGCGCCGGCGTCGTCGACGAGCACGGCCGGGATCGTCTCGGTCATGCCGTACAGCTGGCGCGGGTTGCATCCGAGCCACGCGGCGATCGTGGCGTACTGGTCGGCGGCGATGTTCTGGGCGTACCAGCAGTGGCGCAGCCGCAGCGGTTCGCGCGTCGGGCGGCCGCGGGCGAGGATCATCCGGATCGGGCCGGCGAACAAGCTCGCGTGGGTGGCCCGGTGGCGGGCGGCCTGCTCGACGAAGCGGCTCGCCGAGAACGTGTGCATCAGGGCCACGCTGGCACCGACCGCGATCGCCGCGGCGAACGAGTAGTACTGGGCGTTGGCGTGGAACAGCGGCAGCACGACGAGGTAGCGGTCGTCGGCGGTGAGCCCGGCTGCGTTGGCCATCGTGTGCCCGGCGAACGCAT
>JAEZFY010000232.1 GCA_023417265.1 Actinomycetes bacterium
GTGATGACGTCGCCGTCGACGGCGAGCGCCCGGCCCGTCGCCCGGCACGCCCGCCACCGCCCGGCTCCGTCGGTCACGGTCACACGCGCGCCGTCGGCCACGCGCAGCACGGTGAACACATGGTGCGCCGTGGCGTCGCTGAGCACCGGCTGTTCACAGTCGCCGACGAGCACATGGGCAGCCGCGCGGCGGCGCACCTCGGCCAACTCGTCAGGCCCGGTCACGCCACCGTTCGGTGCTCACGAGAACGCCGATTTGATCTTCGAGAACAGCCCGCCCGGCGCGTCACCGACGGCTTCGCCGCGGCCGGCGGCGAACGTGCGCAACAGCTCGGCTTCGTCGCCGGTGAGCTTGGTGGGCACCTCGACGCGCACGATCACGATCAGATCGCCGCGACCGCGCCCCTGCAAGCGGGTGACTCCCTTGCCGCGCAACACGAAGCGGTGCCCGGGTTGCGTGCCAGCCGGGATCACCAGCTCCTGCTCGCCGTCGAGCGTCGCCAACGTCATCTGCGTGCCGAGCGCGGCCTGGGCGATCGAGATCGGGACCTCGGCGAGCAGGTGGTCGCCGTCGCGGACGAAGTCGGGGTGATCGGCCACGCGCAGGTGCACGTAGAGGTCGCCCGGGGCACCCCCGCGCGGACCCACCGCGCCGCGGCGGGTGAGCCGCAACGTCGAGCCGTTGGCGACGCCGCCGGGCACGTCGACGTGATAGGTGCGGTCGACCGTGACGCGGCCGTCGCCGCGGCACGTGGTGCACGGCGTGGTGACGACCTCTCCGAGCCCCCCGCAGCGCGGGCACGGCGACGTCGAGACCATCTGCCCGAGCACGCTCTGGCGCACCCGGCGGACCTGCCCGGTGCCGCTGCAGTCGGCGCAGGTGACCGGCTTGGTGCCTTCCCCGGCGCCGGTGCCGCCGCAGTCGTCGCACGCCTGGGGAAGCTTGACGGCGACTTCGATCTGGTCGCCGAACACCGCTTGCTCGAATGAGACGTCGACGGTGATCTCCATGTCCTGGCCGCGCGGCGGCCCGGACGGCCCGCGCCGGGTGCCGCCGAACGGGCCGCCCTGGCCGCCGCCGAAGAAGGCGTCGAAGATGTCGCCCAACCCGGCACCGGCGAAGTTGGCGCCCCCGAAGAAGTCGCCCGGGTTCCCGCCCCCGTTGACGCCGGCCTCGCCGAAGCGGTCGTAGCGGGCCCGCTGGTCGGGGTCGGACAGCACCGAGTAGGCCGTCGACACGGCCTTGAACTCCTCGGCCGCGGCCGGGTCCGGGTTGGTGTCGGGGTGCAGTTCGCGGGCGCGCCGGCGGTACGCCTTCTTGAGCTCGTCGGAGCTCGCCGTGCGAAGAACCCCGAGCAGGGCGTAGTAGTCGCTTGTGGCCATCTCAGCCCTCCCCGAGCCGCCGGCCGAGCCGGTCGGACACGACATCGACCGTGGCCAAGGCCAGCGGATAGTTCATGCGCGTGGGCCCGAGCACGCCGACCGACCCGAGGTGCTCGCCGTCGACGACGACCGGGGCGACCACCACGGAGCATGCCGACAGCGGTTCGACGCCGTGCTCCACGCCGATCGCCACCGACATCCCGCGGTCGACGATGTCGCGCACGAGCGAGACGACGACGAACTGCTGCTCGAGCGTCTGCAGGACCTGGCGGACGACATCGACGGCATCGAACGCCTGGGCCACGGTGGACGCCCCGCCGACGTAGACGTGATCGTCGGCCGTGCCCTGACCGAGCGCGGCGACGGCCGCGGCGCACACGGCATCGACCTGCGCGTCGCCGGCGCTGGGGAGCCGATCGAGGGCCGCCAGCGTGGCGCCGTAGAGGTTCCCGGCGAGATGCGCACCGGCGGCCGCCAGCGTGGCGTCAGACGTGCTCGCGTCGAGCTCGATCACTTCGTTGTCGACCGAGCCGTTGGCGAACACGACCACCACCGTGGCCATTGCCGCCGACAGGCGCACCAGTTGCACGCTGCGGATCGACACCGACTCGGTGGGCGGTCCGAGCACCACGGCGGCCGACCGGGTGAGCCCGGCGAGCAGGTCGGAGGTGTGGTGCAGCATCTCTTCGAGCCGGCCGTGGGCGGCCGCGAAGAAGTCGCCGATCCGCTGTTGCGTGAGCTGGTCGAGTCGGCCCGGGGCTGCCAGGTGATCGACGAAGAAGCGGTACCCCTTGTCGGTGGGGATCCGACCGGCCGACGTGTGCGGCTGGGTCAGGTAGCCCTCCTGTTCGAGCACGGCCATCTCGTTGCGAACCGTGGCCGACGACACCCCGATCCCGGGCGCGGCGGCGATGTGCTGCGACCCCACCGGCTGCGCGGTGGTGATGTATTCGTTGACGACGGCACTGAGGATGGCCGTCTTGCGGTCGTCCAACATCTTGGCAATCGAGCCTACCGAGTGCTAACCCCTGCGGGAGAGCACGCGCCGGGGCTCATCGGTCGTTGGTGCTCGCGGCCACCGGTTCGGTGGTGCCGAGCAGGCTCCGCAACACCGCCCGCCGCGACTGCTCGGGGCGCCGTCCGAGCGCCCACCACACGAGCCCGAGCAGCGTCACCGAGCTGATCACCCCGCCATAGGCGATCGACCAGGCGAGGCCGATCTGGTCGCCGACGATGCCGGTCAGGGGGCCCCCGATCGGGTACGAGCCGAGGAACGCGACTGCCGACAGGGCGAGGATCCGGCCACGCATGTCGGGTGGGCACTCCTGCTGGCTGATCGCGTTGACGGCGCTGACCACGCCCGCCCCGCCCAGTCCGAGCGGCACGGCGACGAGCATCGCCAACCACGGCTCGGGCGCCAACGCCAAGGCGAAGTTCCCGGCACACATCAACGCCGCCATCCCGATCAGCCAGCGCAGCGACACCCACGCCCGGCTGGCGGTGAGCAACGAGCCGGCGAGGCTGCCGATGCTGATCGACGTCAGCACCCACCCGAACCAGTGCTCGGCGCCCCACACTTCGTCGGCGATGCGTGGCAGCGAGACGTTGTAGTTGAAGGCGAACGTCGACCACAGCGTGAAGGCGATGAAGGTGGCCAGGAGCACCGGCGTGCGGCGGATGAAGCGCAACCCGTCACGGATCGGCGTGCCACCCCGGGGCGCCCGCGGCGGCGGGAACATCTCGGCCCGGCGGATCAGGAACAAGCTTCCGAGGATCGCCCCGAACGAGAGCGCGTTGAGCACGAACAACCAGCCGGTGCCGAGCGGGCCGATCAGGACCGCCGTGATCGCCGGCCCGAAGATCCGCGACCCGGTCATCACGGCCGTGTTGAGCGACACTGCGTTCGGGATCTGGTCGGCCGGGACGAGCTCGGTGACCAGGCCGCGGCGGGCCGGATTGTCGAACGCGCTGACGAGCCCGAGCACGAACGTCAGCGAGTAGATGATCGGGATGTTGATCACCCCGGTGAGGTCGCAGGCGGCGAGCGCCAAACCCTCGGCGGCCAGCAGCGCCTGGGTGATCTTCGTCATCGTCAACCGGTCGACCCGGTCGGTGATCGCCCCGGCCCACGCGCCGAGCACCAGCATCGGCACGAACTGGAGCGCGCTCATCACACCGATCGCGGTGGTCTTGCCGGTGAGTCGGTCGACGAGGATCGCCAGCGCCGTGAACTGGATCCACGTACCGATGTTCGACAGCGCCAACCCGGCGAAGAACAACCGGGCGTTCGGGTAGCGCAACGATCGGAACGTGTTCGACGCCATCGGCGGGCCGCCAGGTCAGTCGTCGAGCTTGAGGGCGCTGATGAACACGTCGCCGGGCACTTCGACCCGGCCGATCGCCTTCATCTTCTTCTTGCCCTCTTTCTGCTTCTCGAGCAGCTTGCGCTTGCGCGTGATGTCGCCGCCGTAGCACTTGGCGAGCACGTCCTTGCGCTTGGCCTTGACGGTTTCGCGGGCGATCACCTTGCCGCCGATCGCGGCCTGGATCGGCACGTCGAACATCTGCCGGGGGATCAGCTCCTTGAGCTTCTCGCCCATCCGCCGCCCGTACGCCTCGGCCTTCTCGCGGTGCACGATCGTGGAGAACGCGTCGGCGGGTTCGCCATTGAGGAGGATGTCGACCTTCACGAGGTTGGCCTGCTGGTAGCCGTGCGGCTCGTAGTCGAGCGAGGCGTACCCCTGACTGCGCGACTTGAGCTGGTCGAAGAAGTCGACGACCACTTCGGCGAGTGGCACGTCGTACACCAACTCGACCCGCTCGGGCGAGAGGTACTCCATCTTCTTCATCTCGCCACGCCGCTGCTGGCACAGATCCATGAGCGCCCCGGTGTACTCCTTGGGGGTGATGATCGACACCTTGAAGATCGGCTCCTCGATCACGTCGATCTTCTGGATCGCCGGCAACTCGGCCGGGTTCGACACCACCGCCGTGACGCCGTCGGTCTGCGTCACCCGATACTCCACCGACGGGGCCGTGGCGATCAGGGCCAGGTTGAACTCGCGCTCGAGGCGCTCCTTGACGATCTCCATGTGCAGCAAGCCGAGGAAGCCACAGCGGAACCCGAATCCGAGCGCCCCCGACGACTCGGGCGTGTAGGTGATCGAGGCGTCGTTGAGCTTGAGCTTGCCGAGCGCGTCGCGGAGGTTCTCGAAGTCGTCGCCGTCGATCGGGAAGAGCCCCGAGAACACCATCGGTTTGGGGTCCTGGTAGCCGGGCAGCGGGTCGCTCGCCCCGCGCGTGACGGTGGTGACCGTCTCGCCCGAGCGGGCGTCGCCGACGTCTTTGATGCCGGCGATCAGGTAGCCGACCTCGCCCGGGCCGAGCTCGGTGACCGGCGTGGGTGCCGGGCGGCGGGCACCGATCTCGATCACGTCGTGATCGGCACCGGCCTGCATGAACCGCAAGCGTTCCTTCGTGCCGAGCACACCGTTGACCACCCGCACCGACGACACGACGCCGCGGTACTGGTCGAACTGTGAGTCGAAGATCAACGCCTGCAGCGGCGCGTCCTTCACGCCCTGCGGGGCGGGGATCTTGGCGACGATCGCGTCGAGCAGTTCGGGGACGCCGGCCCCGGTCTTGGCGCTGATCTTCAAGATGTCCTCGGCGGGGATGCCGAGCACGTTCTCGATCTCCATCGCGTAGCGGTCGGGGTCGGCCGCGGGCAGGTCGATCTTGTTCAGGCAGGCGACGATCTCGAGGTCGTGTTCGAGCGCCAGGTAGCAGTTGGCGAGCGTCTGCGCCTCGATGCCCTGGGCCGCGTCGACGACGAGCACGACGCCCTCGCAGGCGGCCAGGCTGCGGCTGACCTCGTAGCCGAAGTCGACATGTCCTGGGGTATCGATGAGATGGAACCAGTGGCCCTTCCACTCGACGCGCACGTTCTGGGCCTTGATCGTGATCCCGCGCTCGCGCTCGAGGTCCATCGAGTCGAGGTACTGCGCCTTCATGTCGCGTGCCTGCACGGCCCCGGTGATCTCGAGGATCCGGTCGCTCAGCGTCGACTTGCCGTGGTCGATGTGGGCGATGATCGAGAAGTTGCGGATCCGAGCCGGATCGGGCGACGCGTGCATGACGTCGTGCAACGCTATCGCTCAGGCGCGTCGTGGAAGCCGGGTCAGGGGCCGGCGCCGGGCGCGGCGGCGCCGCGGTGGCGGCTGCCGAGCCATACGAGCGCAGCGCCGAGCAGCGCCAGCACCGTCGCCGCCCAGAACCCGATGCCGATCGCCACGTGGTCGCCCGCCGACGTGCCCGGCGGGAACGACTCCGTGGCCTGCGCTGCCACCAGGTCGACGATCTCGCTGCGTGCCAGCAACGTGCCGATCACGAGCGCCGCGGCGGCGACGAGACCCAGCACCGCCGCCACCGCCGGCCGCACCGCCGCGAGGACGATCGCCGCAGCCAGGGCGATCGCACCGGCGAGGATCAGCGGCTGCACGCCGATGTCGTCGGTCTGCTGCTCGGCGGCCGGGCGCAGGTGCGTCTCGTCGACGTTCGGGGCCGTTCCGAAGGCCAGGTCGTAGCCCGACCACGCGGTCGTGCCGCCGGCTTCCATGCGCCCGAACCCGCCCGGCGTGTCGCACGCCACCGACACGAACGGCAGCAGCATCAGCACCAGCGCCAGACCCCACACGGCCGGTCCGCCGAAGCGGGCAAGCGCACCCGCGCGGGCAACGGTCGGGTTCGAGCTGGCCGCCATGGCAATCGCGTACCCGCGACGGCCCCGACGCCAAACGCCGCCCGGCAAACTCAGCACCGGCAACGTTGGGGACGCGTGACCTCCCAACTAACATTGCACGGTCGATCACCGCGACGCGCGGCGGTCCGCCATCCGCAAGAGAGGTCCAGGCACGTGGCCAACATCAAGAGCCAGAAGAAGCGCAACATCACCAACGCCAAGGCGCACGAGCGCAACAAGGCGGTGCGCAGCGAGCTGAAGAGCCGCGTCAAGAGCGCCGTCAACGCCGCCGGGAGCGACGATGCCGAGGCTGCCCTGAAGGCCGCCATCAAGCGCATCGACACCGCCGCCAGCAAGGGTGTGATCCACAAGAACGCAGCGGCCCGCAAGAAGAGCCGCCTGGCGAAGAAGATCGCCGCCGCCGGCTGACGCCGCCGACAACTCGCTGACGACGGCCCGGGGGTCCACCCCCGGGCCGTTGCGCGTTTTCACCACGCTGAGCAGGCCGATCACCCCGCAGAGCGCGCAAGACGTCACTTGTATACAGTATGTGGACTACGGTCCCCGGCGTGGTCGCCTCAGTCGCGCTCCGATCGGCAACCGAACTGACCGGACTGCTCGCTCGCCGGGAACTGAGCAGCACCGAGCTCGTCGAGGAACAGCTGCGTCGCATCGAGCAGCACAACCCGACCCTCAACGCGGTGGTCGTCCTCGACGCCGATCAGGCCCGGGCACGCGCCGCTGCGGCCGACGCGGCGACCGCTGCGGGGCGCTCGTGGGGTCCCCTGCACGGGTTGCCGATCACGGTGAAGGAGTCCTTCGACGTGCAGGGGTGGCCGACGACGTACGGTGATCCACGCTGGCGCGACAACGTCGCCACCACCACCGCCGAGGCCGTGCAGCGCCTCCTCGATGCCGGTGCGATCCTGGTCGGCAAGACCAACGTGCCGCTCAACCTCGCCGATTGGCAGACCTACAACGAGGTGTACGGCAGCACGTCGAACCCGTGGGACCTGGGGCGCACCCCGGGCGGGTCGTCGGGTGGTTCGGCAGTGGCTCTGGCGACGGGGATGAGCGCGCTCGAGCTCGGCAGCGACATCGGCGGGTCGATTCGCAACCCGGCCCACTGCTGCGGCGTGTTCGGACACAAGCCCACGTACGGCATCGTCAGCGCGCTCGGGCACGGCCTCCCGCATCTGCGCCAACCACTCGACATCAACTCGTGCGGCCCACTCGCCCGCAGCGCAGCCGACCTGCGCCTTGCGCTCGATGTCCTCGCCGGCCCAGGCGGCCGGGCGGGGGGCGCCTGGAGCCTCCAGTTGCCCCCGCCGAGCTTCGCCGCCGTGACCGATCTCCGGGTCGCGGTCGTGCTCGACGACCCCAACGCCCGGGTCGACGCGGCGGTTCAGGAGCAGATCTCCAAGGCCGCCGACGTGCTCGCTGACCACGGCGCGCACGTCGACCGAACGGCCCGGCCCGGCTTCGACACCACCGAGTTCAACGACCTCTACGTTGCCCTGCTCCGAGCCGCCACGGCGCAGGTGGCCGACGACGCGTTCTTCGAGGACTCCACTGCGTTCGCCGGACGCGCCGACCCGGACGACCGCAGCTACGCCGCCCGTGCCGCGCGCGGACTCACCATGACGCACCGCCGGTGGTTGCAGCTGAACGAGCGTCGAGCCGAGCTGGCGACCGCCTGGGACGCGTTCTTCGACGAATTCGATGTCGTGCTCTGCCCGGCCGCGGTGTCGACGGCGTTCCCCCACGACCAGGTCGGCGATCGCAACACACGCACGATTGCGGTCAACGGGGTGGACCAGCTCGTCACCGATCAGATCTTCTGGGCCGGGTACGCCAACCTGACCGGGTTGCCGGCGACCGTCGCCCCCGTCGGGACGGCGCCCGACGGGCTCCCGGTCGGCGTACAGATCGTCGGCCGACCGTACGCCGACTCCACCACGCTCGCGGTGGCGCAGCTGCTCGAACGGATCCATCGCCGGTTCACCCCGCCACCCGCCTACGCCTGACCGCCCGCCAACCGCCCGTCCAGACACCCACAACCCACCCCCGACCAGGAGGACGCCGATGTACGCCCCGACCCTCACCCGCCGCCTCGCCGGCGCGCTCGCCGCGCTCGCGCTCGTTGCCGCTGCCTGCGGCGGCGACGACGAGGCCACCGATCCGCCGGCGTCGCAAGCCGCCACCGCCGACGACTCCGCGCCCCCCGGCCCGGACGCGACGACCGCCGCGGCGGCGTCTGCAGACGGGGCGGCGATCGTCATCGCCCTCGGCGCCGAACCCACCAGTCTCGATCCGCACGCCGTCGACGACGGTGGCGAGCGGGCGATCAACGACAACGTCTACGAGACGCTCGTCGCCCGGACGGCCGACGGCGAGCTGGTCGGCTCGCTGGCGACCGACCTGCCGACCCAAGTCGACGAGCTCACCTGGGAGTTCGACCTGCGCGAGGACGTCACGTTCCACGACGGCACACCGTTCACGTCGGACGCCGTCGTGGCCAGCGTCGATCGGGTGATCCGTCTCACCGCCGAATCGAAGACCGACCTGACCTTCTACGACACGCTGGCCGGGGCCGAAGCGGTCGACGAACGCACGGTGCGGATCTCCACCACCCAGCCCGACGGCCTGCTCCCCGCCCGGCTCACCTGGCTGAAGATCGTCGCACCCGGGGCCGAGGCCTCCGACGACCTGTCCGATGCGTCCAACGGCACAGGCCCCTACCGGTTCGTCGCCTACGAGTCGGGGGTCTCCGTCGAGTTGGCCGCCAACCCCGACTACTGGGGTGACGCCCCGGCGATCGACCAGGTGAGCTTCGCCTTCGCCAGCGAAGCCGGCACCCGGCTCGCCGGTTTGAAGTCCGGTCAGTACGACCTGATCACCAACCTCCCGCCGAACGACGTCGACCAGGCTCCGGCGTACGTTGCGATCGCCGGCCAGGAGCACCCGATCCTGATCTTGGACGCCGACGACGGCATCACCGCCGACCCCGACGTGCGCCTCGCGCTCAACCTTGCCGTCGACAAGCAGGCGATCGTGGACGTGGTCTACGGAGGCTTCGCCGAGATCGACCAGGGCCAGCTGCTGAGCCCGTCGATCGTCGGTTACAACGACAGCCTGACCGCTTACGACTACGACCCCGAGCGCGCCAAGCAGCTGATCGAGGAGGCCGGCGTGGCCGGCCAGACGATCACGCTCGTCGGAGAATCGTCGGGGCGGTGGCTCAACGACGGCGAACTCGTCGAGGCGATCGCCAGCTACTGGACCGAGGCAGGCCTGCAGGTCGACCTGCAGACCCCGGAGTTCGGGGCCTACCTCGACATCTTGTTCGACCGCACCAACCGCCTCGACGCGATCTTCGTGTCGAGCTCGAACGACCTGCTCGACGCCGACCGTCAGCTCAGCGCCGAGTACCACATGGACGGCAGCGAGGCCTCGAACTCGGACGCCGAGCTGGCGGCGCTCATCGACGAGGCGCGCGTCACACTCGACACCGAAGCCCGCGCCGAGTTGTACGAACAGGCCGTCGCCCACGCGTACGACAACGCCTACTTCGTGTGGCTCGTCAACAACCAGGACATCTACGGGTTGAGCTCGGAGTTGCAGTTCTCCGGGCGCGTCGACGGCAAGCTGCTCGTGAAGGAGATGTCGCTCAGCTGAGCAACCTCTCGGCGTGTGATCGACGACGGCCCGGGGTCGCCCCCGGCCGTCCCGCGTCCCCGCACCCCCC
>JAEZFY010000251.1 GCA_023417265.1 Actinomycetes bacterium
GGGCGCCGACGCCGGCCGGGTCTACGCCGGTGTGCCGCGGCTGTTCACGCGGCCGCTGCGGCTGAACTCGGTGGAAGCGTTCGAGCTGCTCGCCGCCGGACGCACGGCGATGGTGCTGCCCGGTTCCGACCCCGACGGGCCACTCGGGCGCGGCCTGCGCAAGCTCGCCGTGGCGCTCGGCGAGGACGACACGGGCGTGATCCGAGTCGACGTCAGCAAGACCCCGCTCACCGATCGCCTCGCCGCCGCCGCCGAGGTGGGCGAGCGCGTCGAGATCGAGTACTGGAGCGAGTCGAGCGACTCGACGTCGCAGCGGGCGATCGTGCCGCGCCAGGTGTTCACCGATCGCGGGGCGTGGTACGTCGTTGCCGACGACGACCGCTCGGGCGAGCGGCGTACGTTTCGGCTCGACCGGATCAGCGCACTCACCCCCACCGGCGAGGTCGTCGGCCCCGATGACGCCCCGCTCGAGGCGCCTGGGCAGTGGTTCGCCGACGGCTCGATCCCGCGCGTCACGGTGCGCGTCGCCCCTGCCGCGCGGTGGGTCGTCGAACGCTTCCCCGCCGACGACGTGTCGGGCCCCGACGAGCACGGCTGGGTGACGGCCCGTTTGCCCGTGGCGAGCGAGCGTTGGCTCGCCCGCGTGCTGGTGTGCGCCGGCCCCGACGTCGAACTCGTGGCCGCCGGCGAACTGGCCGATGTCGGCCGGGCGGCGGCGGCGCGGATCCTCGCCCGCTACACCTGAACCCCGCGGCCGTCAGGCGTCGCTGGGCGGCGCGGTGACGAGCAGATGGGGGAGCAGGGCCGCCGTGGTGCGGGCGTCGTGGAGCGCGTCGTGCGGGCGCTCGTTGACGATGCCGTAGCGCTCGGCGACCGCCGCCAACCCGTGCAGCAGCTGCCGTTCGGGATCGAGCTGGCGCGACAACCACAACGTGTCGAGCTGCGGTGCCGCGGGCAACTGCACCCGCGCGCGCCGGGCGGCACGCACGAGGAACGGCCAGTCGAAGCGCACGTTGTGGGCGACGAACGTGGCCCCGTCGAGCCGCCGGGCGAGCTCGGTGAGCACGGCCGCCGGCCGCGGCGCGCCGCGTAGATCGCGACGACTCAGCCCGTGCACCTGGCGCGGCCCGACGCGACGCAACCAGCCGAGCCGCACGAGCGACACCCACTCATCGACGACGCGCCCGTCTTCGACGGTGACGCACGCGATCTGCAGGATCCGGTGGCGTCGCACGGAGAGCCCCGACGTCTCGATGTCGACGACGGCGTAGCGCCCCTCCATGCCGACAACCCTAGTGAGGGGCTGTCACAGCAATGCTGCGGCCAGGCTGGCCACCTCGCTGCGTTCGCACGACGTCAAGGTCACGTGACCGAAGCACGGCTGATCGGCGAAGGCGTTGGTGAGCACGGCCAGGGCGTTGTTCGACTCGCCGAGGTAGGGCGCGTCGATCTGGCTCGTGTCGCCGGTGAAGATCACCTTGGTGCCGTCGCCGATGCGAGTGAGGATCGTGCGCAACGTGGTCGGCTCGAGGTTCTGGGCCTCGTCGATGACGACGATCTGACGCTGCAGCGAACGGCCGCGCAGGAACGTGACCGACTCCAGGGAGAGCTGGCCGCGGGCGGTCAGCTCGTCGATGAGGTGCCGGGCATCGCGCGACGAGCCGCGATCGGTGAGCGCCACGATCGCGTCGTGGATCGCCGACATCCACGGGTCGAGCTTCTCCTCCAACCCGCCCGGCAGGAACCCGACGTCGGCCCGCCCCACCGGCACGAGCGGGCGATACACGGCAACCTTCTCGTAGCGCGGCTGCTCGACGACCTGCTCGAGCGCGGCGGCGATCGCCACGATCGTCTTGCCGGTGCCGGCCTGGCCGTCGAGGGCGACCACCGAGATGCTCGGGTCGAGCAACAGCTCGAGCGCAAACCGTTGCTCCTTGCTGCGCGGGCGCAGGCCCCACGGCTCGGGCACGGCGTGCGACAGGAGCACCAACTCGTCGCCGCGGCGGCGGCTGAGCGCCGACTGCGAGCCGCACCGCAGCACGGCGAACTCGTTCTCGGTCATCGCGGCCACCGCCGCGTCGTCGGCGTCGGTGAGCTCGTCGACGGCCACCGCGCCGGCGGCGTACAGCGTGTCGACGACGCCGGCCGGACAGTCGACGACCGACCAGCCGACCGGCCGGTCGGGGCGCGCCCGCTTGGTGGGCTGGTGCTCGGCCGCGCGGATGCCGAGGTGGGCGGCCTTGATGCGCAGCGCGGCGTCGTTGGACACCATCACCGTCGGGCCGAGATGCGCCTGCCCGAGCGCGGCACCGATGATGCGATTGTCGGGCACGAGCGGGTCGAGCCCGTGTTCGATGAGGAGGTGCTTCTGGATCCCGTTGATCTCGATTTGCACGGTGCCGCCGGCGGCCCCGACCGGCGCCGGGGCGGCGAGGCTGCCGCCGTTGGCAAGGCGCAACTCTTCGATCGCCCGCAGCGCTGTGCGCGCCGCCCGGCCGACGTCGTCGGGCCGGGTCTTGAGACTGTCGAGCTCCTCGACGACGGTGAGCGGGATCACGAGGGCAACCTCGCCGAACGACGTCAACGAGTGCGGGTCGGCGATCAGCACCGACGTGTCGACGACCACCCGTTCGGCGAGCGCCGAACCGGGGTGGTGGCCGACGCCGTGCTCGGCGGCGGCCGCGATCGACGTGTCCGGTGTGGCGAGATCGGTCACACGTGCTCCTCTGGGG
>JAEZFY010000302.1 GCA_023417265.1 Actinomycetes bacterium
GGGGGCGGGCGGGCGGGGGGCCGGGCCGCGTTACTCGGGCACGCGGGCGAGGTCGGCCAGCCACGCCGCCGGGCTGGCGTCGCTCGGCATACGCCAGTCGCCACGTGGCGACATCGTCCCCCCGCCCGACACCTTCGGGCCGTTGGGGAGCGCCGAGCGCTTGAACTGGTTGGCGAAGAAGCGGCGCAGGAACACCTCGAGCCAGTGCCGGATCTCGGCGAGGTCGTACTCGGTGTGCTTCGCCACGGGGAGCCCGGCGGGCCACAGCCCCACCGTGGCGTCGCGCCAGGCGTGCCACGCGAGGAACGCGATCTTGCTCGGCAGTGCGCCTTCGCGCACCGTGTGGAACAGCGTGAAGTCCTGGAGCGCGTAGGGGCCGACGATCGACTCGGTGCTCTGTGGGCCCTCACCCTCGGCGGCCGGCACGAGCTCGGGCGAGATCTCCTGATCGAGGATCGCCTGCAGCACGGCATCGGTGGCGGCGTCGAACTGGTTCGTGGCGATCACCCACCGGATGAGGTGCTGCATCAGGGTCTTGGGGACGCCGGCGTTGACGTTGTAGTGCGACATGTGGTCGCCGACGCCGTACGTACACCAGCCGAGCGCCAGCTCGGACAGGTCGCCCGTGCCGACCACGAGGCCACCGCGCTGGTTGGCGATGCGGAACAGGTAATCGGTGCGCAACCCGGCCTGGACGTTCTCGAACGTTACGTCGTACACCTCGGGGCCGGTCTCGCCGCGCCCGAACGGGTGGCCGAGATCGGCCAGCATCTGGCGCGCCGCGGCGGTGATGTCGAGCGTCTCCCACGTCACCCCGACCGACTCCATCAGCCGCACCGCGTTCGCGCGGGTGGTGTCGGAGGTGGCGAACCCCGGCATCGTGAAGGCGAGGATGTCGGTGCGCGGCCGACCGAGCCGGTCCATCGCGTTGGCGGCCACGATCAGGGCGTGGGTGGAGTCGAGCCCGCCGCTGACACCGATGACGAGCTTGGGCTCGCCGATTGAACGCATCCGCTGGACGAGGCCCGACACCTGGATGTTGTAGGCCTCGTAGCAGTCGAGTGCGAGCCGCGACGCGTCGTCGGGCACGAACGGGAATCGGTCGACGTGACGCCGCAAGCCGATGTCACCGGCGGGCGGGCCGAGCGTGAACGTCTGGCGACGGAACGGCCCGAGCGGACCGCCGTCCGGGAGGCCCATCGCCCGGCGGTTGTCGTCGAACGTGCCCTGGCGCAGGCGCTCGGCGCGCAGCCGGCCGAGATCGACGTCGGCGACGGCGCGGCGGGCGCCGTCGGGGAACCGCTCGGTCTCGCCGAGCAGGTCGCCGTTCTCGTAGAGCATCGCCTGGCCGTCCCACGACAGGTCGGTGGTCGACTCCCCTGGCCCCGCCGCCGCGTACAGGTAGGCCGCAGTGCAGCGCGCGCTCGCTGCCTGCACGAGCAGACGCCGCGACTCGGAGCGGCCGATCGTCACCGGGCTGGCGCTCAGGTTGGCGAGCACGGTCGCCCCGGCGAGCGCGGCGAGCGTCGACGGCGGCACCGGCACCCACATGTCTTCGCAGATCTCGACGTGGAGCACGAGCCCGGGCACGTCGTCGGCGGCGAACAGCAGATCGGGCCCGATCGGTGCCTCCTGCCCGGCGACTCGTGTGGTGCCGCGCACGTCGTCACCGGGTCCGAACCAGCGCCGCTCGTAGAACTCGCGGTAGGTCGGCAGGTACGACTTGGCTGCCACGCCGAGCACGCGCCCGCGATGGATCACGACCGCCGTGTTCACGAGCCGGTTGCCGTGCTCGAGCGGGGCGCCGACGATCAACACCGGGAGGAGCTCGGCCGAGGCCGCCACGACGTCGGCCAGCGCGGTGTGGACGGCGTGCTGGAGCGTGTCGGCGAGGAACAGGTCGTCGATCGAGTACCCCGACAGGCACAGCTCGGGGAACAGGGCCACGGCCACGCCCTCGGCGTCGCACGCCCGCGCCTCGGCGATCACCGCCGCCGCGTTGGCGGCGGGATCGGCGACGGTCGTCGGGATCGTGCACGCCGCGACGCGAGCGAACCCGTGGGCGTACGCCGAGGAGAAGTCCACCGCGTCAGCCTATGAGGTCGGCCGTTGCCGGGTGCCGAGCGCGCCGCCCGCCGATTGGCGTGCCCTGGGGCGACGCCTTACGGTCGCACGCGTGATCGGTTACACGGCGGCGTTGCGGCACGAACTCTCGGCGCACCTCGCCGCGCATCCGCGCCGCGAGCACGCGCTCGACGGGCGCCGCCACGCGGCGGTAGCGATCGTGCTCGTCGACAGCGACGCCACCCACGACGGCGACCCGCTCGAGCCGGCCGAGATCGACATCAGCATCGTCGGCCCCGAGCTCGCCGAGCAGTTCACCGCCGAGCGGCTCGACGGGCGGATGTTCGGCGTGGCGGGCGGGGCAGCGTTCCTCCTGTGCCGGCGGGCCGCGCGGATGAACAGCCACGCCGGCCAATGGGCACTGCCCGGAGGCCGCCTCGACCCGGGCGAGACGGCGATCGACGCGGCCCTACGCGAGTGCGCCGAGGAGCTCGGCCTGTCGCTCGGCGGCGCCGACGTGCTCGGGCTGCTCGACGACTACCCGACCCGTTCCGGTTATGTGATCACCCCGGTCGTGGTGTGGGGCGGCGCCGACCCGGAGCTGCGACCCGCCCCGGCCGAGGTCCGGGCGGTGTACCGGATCGGTCTGGCAGCGTTGCGCGACAGCGAGCCGCGTTACCTCACGATCGCCGAGAGCGATCGCCCGGTGGTGCAATTGCCGCTCGGCAACGACCGCATCCACGCCCCGACGGGGGCCGTGCTGCTGCAGTTCCGCAACGTCGCCATGGCCGGCCAGCTCGGCGAGCGCGTCGACCACCTCGAGCAACCCGTCTTCGCCTGGCGCTGAGCGACCGCTGGGGGCGTCCGGGTTTCGGGCGGTTACCCGCGGGTAACTAGGGTGATTGCATGAGCGTGACAACCGTGGGGATCGTCGGTTCCGGGATCATGGCGGGGGGCATCGCCGAAGTCGCCGCGCGCGCCGGGCACACCGTCGTGGTGCGCGCCCGCAAGCGCGCCGCGGCCGATGCCGTCATCGAGCAGATCGCGACCAACCTCGACAAGCAGGTCACCAAGGAGCGCCTCACCGCCGACGAGCGCGACGCCACCGTCGCGCGACTGTCGGCCACCGACGCGCTCGACGACCTCGCCGCCTGCGACCTCATCATCGAGAACGTCGTCGAAGACCTCGCCGTCAAGAAGGACCTGTTCGCCGAACTCGGCGCGCTCGCCCAGCCGTCCACGATCCTCGCCACCAACACGTCCACCCTTCCGGTCGTCGAACTGGCGGTCGCCAGCGGGCGCCCCGACCGGGTCGTCGGCGTGCATTTCTTCAACCCCGCCCCGGCGATGAAGCTGGTCGAGATCGTCGCCCCGCTGACCACCAGCGACGACACGGTGGCCGCCGCCACGGCGTTCGCCCAGGCGTGCGGCAAGACCACCGTGGCGGTCGCCGACCGGGCGGGGTTCGTCGTCAACGCGCTCTTGTTCCCGTACCTCAACAACGCGATCCGGCTGTGGGAACAGGGCACCGCCTCGATCGCCGACATCGACACCGCCATGCAAGCCGGGTGCGGCTTTCCTATGGGCCCGTTCGCGCTGCTCGACCTGGTCGGCCTCGACACGTCGTTGTCGATCCTCGAGGCGCTGTACGCCGAGTTCGGCGACCCCAACTACTTGCCGGTCCCGACGCTGCGCCGCAAGGTCGCTGCCGGTCAACTCGGCCGCAAGTCCGGGCAGGGCTTCCTCACCTACTGACGTGCTGCAAACCTGACGTGTTACAAAGCTGGTCATGTACGGGGCGACGCAACGGCTGACGCGGTTGCCGCCGCTGCTGCACGACCCGGTCGAGCCGCCGCCGTCGCGCTGGGAGCTCCCCGACAGCGGACCGATCGATTCGAGTGGGTTGGTGGCGGTGGGCGCCGACCTGCAACCCGGCACCCTGCTCGCGGCGTACCGCACCGGACTGTTCCCGATGCCGTTCGACCGCCGCCGCGTGGCGTGGTTCTCACCCGACCCGCGCGGCATCCTCCCACTCGACGGCGTGCACGTCAGCCGCTCGCTGCGGCGTTCGCTGCGCCGTTTCACGGTCGGGCTCGACAGCCGCTTCGACGACGTCGTCGCCGCGTGCGCCGACCCGTCCCGCCCAGGCGCGGGGGTGGGGCCCGGGGTAACCCCCCCCGAACCCCCCC
>JAEZFY010000215.1 GCA_023417265.1 Actinomycetes bacterium
GCTCGGTGGCGCCGGCCGCGCCCGCAGCGACGACCGCGCCGGCGAGTCCGCCGGCCGCGACGCTCCCACCCGCCGTGCCCGTCGAGGAGCAGGGCATCCCGGCCCCCTCGCGTGGCGATGCGATGGCCTACATCGCGATCCCTCGGATCGGTGTCGGCGAGTACGTCGTGTCGGGAGTCACCCGCAACGACCTGAAGCAGGGCCCCGGGCACTTCCGCGACACGCCGTTCCCGGGCCAGCTCGGCAACTCGGCGATCGCCGGGCACCGCACCACGTACGGCGCCCCGTTCGGCGAGATCGACGAGCTCGAACCGGGCGACGACATCGAGGTCCTGCTCACCAACGGCTACCAGTACGTGTACGTGGTGACCGGCCGCGAGATCGTCACGCCGCAGGACTACCACGTCATCAGCAACTCCGACCCGGCCCGAGCGACGCTCACGCTCGTCACCTGCGACCCACCGGCCACGTCGTCGCACCGCCTGATCGTGTACGCCGAGCTCGACCCCACCCGATCCGGCCCGGTCGGCGAGCCCTGGATCCTCGGTCAGCCCGAACCACCCGAGTTCGACGAGCCGGCCGATGTGGCCACCACCGGCGCCCCGGGCCCGGCGACCACCGCCACACCCGGCACGGTCGCCGGAACGACACCCGCAACGACCCTGCCGGCAACGAACATCCCGGCAACGAACATCCCAGCGACGAGCACCCCGGCGACGAGCAGCCCGGCGACGGCACCGACGCCGTCACCCACACCGGCGGCCCCCGCGACGACGCTCGCCGCGCCCGCTCCCGAAGCGGACGCGTTCTCGGAGGGCTGGTTCTCCGAGACGGCCGCCTGGCCGCACATCGGCATGTGGGGCGCCGCGCTCGCCGCGTTGGTGACGTGCGGATGGTGGCTGGCCAGGTTCTGGAAGCGCGAATGGGTCGGCGTACTCGCCGTCTTCGTCCCGTTCGTCGTGTGCCTCTACTTCTTCTTCCAGAACGTCAACCGCCTCCTCCCCGCCGGCCTCTGACGCGGCGGCGGGTCAGACGAGCGCGTGGCGGAGGCGGACGAAGCTCGACGGGAGCCCGCTGGCCAGGATCTGATCGATCAGTGCGCCGAGGCGCGGGGTGAAGCGCAGTTCGATGCCGGCCTCGACGTGCAGACCGATCAGGTCGTCGAGCGGGTCGACGGCCACCGGCTCGACAGCGCGCAACGACACGTACTGGCCGGCACCTTCCATCGACGGCTGGAAGTCGGCCGGGTCGAACGTGTAGCGGTACAACACGGTGGTGCGCATCGCCGCCAGCCAGCGCGACTCGGTGGCGCAGATCCGCGACGCTTCGCAGCCGAACAGCTCGCGGAGGGCTTCGCGATCGGCGTCGGTGTGCGCCCACACGCTCGTGCGCGGGCAGCTCCGCGGAAACCAGTACAGCGGGGCGTGCTCGGCGTCGATCGCGCTCACCGCCGGCGGGTGGCTCGGGTTCGAGCCCGGCACCTGCGGGATGAAACGCCGGATCGTGGGATCCTCGCTGATGTGGAACACGACCGGCATCGGCGACCACGGTAGCCGGGTGGGCCCGTAGCCTGGCGTGGCGTGAGCACCGACCCCGATCCGATCCGCGCCCGACGCGCCACGTTCGCCAAGTGGACGCTGCTCGCCAACCGGGTCGGCTACCTCGTGCTCGCCCTCGCCGTCGCGCTGTTCGTGCTCGCGTTCTTGTTCGGGTTCACCCCGACGATGGCGACGTTGATCGTGATCGCCCTGGTCGTGTCGTTCGTGCTGCTCGCGCCGAGCATCGTGCTCGGCTACGCCGTCAAGGCCGCCGACCGGGAAGACGCCGAGCTCGGCTACTGACCGCGACAACTCCAGTTACCCTGTGGTAACCCATGAGCTCGCTGCGCCTCACCGCCGACGCGCGTCGCCTCCAGATCGTCGACGTGGCCATCGACGTGTTCGGCCGCGCCGGGTACTACGGGGCGTCGATGAACGACATCGCCGATGCCGCCGGGGTCACCAAGCCAGTGCTGTACCAGCACTTCGACTCGAAGAGCGACCTGTACGCGGCCCTGCTCGAAGAGGTCGGTAACCGCCTCCTGGCGCTGATCGCCGACGCCACCCGGGCCGCCCAGAACGGCCGCGAGCAGACCGAGCTCGGGTTCCAGGCGTACTTCCGGTGGGTCGCCAACCGGCACGACGAGTTCATGTTGCTGTTCGGTGGCGGGGCCCGCCACGACGCCGAGTTCAGTGCCACGATCCGGCGCATCACCGCCGCGGCCGCGGCGGCGATCGATCCGTTGATCGCGGTCGACCTCGACGCCGACGTGCGGCGCACCTTGGCGCACGGCTTGGTCGGGCTCGCCGAAGGGGCCAGCCGGCAGCTCGTCGACGCCGGCGAGGACTTCGACCCGGACGCGATCGCCAAGGCGATCAGCTCGCTGGCGTGGGCCGGCCTGCGCGCCGTCGACCGCTCCTGACCGCTCAAGCGCGGTCGGGGAACGGCCGATGGGGTGGGGGCCATGAGCATGCTCGCTGCACCTCGACGCTCGCGTGCGCGGGCGGTGGGCACGCTCTTCGTTGTCGCGGCACTCGTCGGGCTGCCGGCTGCGGTCGCCACCGCGGCCCAGCCCGACGAGCTGCGCCAATTCGCCACCGTCGCCGTGGCGGCGATCGCCGAGGAGCGCGCCCTCGTGA
>JAEZFY010000034.1 GCA_023417265.1 Actinomycetes bacterium
TGCGACTACTGCGCGTTCGCGACGTGGACCGACCGCGGCCATCTGGCCGAGCGCTACCTCGCCGCGGTTCGCACGGAGGTCGCCCGGGCGGCGGCCGACGGGATGACGGCGGCGACGAGCGTCTTCGTCGGCGGCGGCACGCCGTCGCTGCTGCCGGCCGACGAGCTCGCCGCCGTGATCGCGGCGATCCCGGTGGCGCCCGGCGCCGAGGTCACCGTCGAGTGCAACCCCGACGACGTGTCCGTCGAGTTGCTGCGGACGTACGCCGCGGCCGGCGTCGACCGGGTGTCGATCGGCGTGCAGTCGTTGGTCGCCCACGTGCTCGGCACACTCGGGCGCCGGCACGCCCGCGACAACGTCGAGCGGGCGGTGGCCGCGGTGCGCGAAGTGGGGCTGCGGAGCTTCAACCTCGACGTGATCTACGGTGCCGCCGGCGAGACCGCCGCCGACTGGCAGGCGACGCTGGACGGGGTCGTCGCGCTCGCCCCGCCACACGTGTCGGCGTACGCCCTGACGATCGAGCCCGGTACACCGCTTGCCGAGCAGCCCGACCGGCACCCCGACGACGACGATCAGGCGGACAAGTACGAGCTCGCCGACGCGATGCTCACCGGCGCCGGGCTCGGCAACTACGAGATCTCGAACTGGGCGCGGCCCGGCCACGAGTGTCGCCACAACGTCCTCTACTGGCGCCAGCAGAACTACCGCGGTTTCGGCTGCGCCGCGCACTCGCACCACGACGGGCGGCGGTGGTGGAACGTGCGCACCCCCGACCGCTACGTCGACCTCGTCGCCGAGGGGGCGTCCACCGAAGCAGCCGGCGAGACCCTCGACGGCCCCACCCGGGCGTTCGAGCGGCTCGAGCTGCAGCTGCGCATGCGCGATGGTGTGCCGATCGAGGCGTTCGCCCCGGACGTCGCCACCGAGCTCGAAGCCGACGGGCTGGTCGCCCGCGGCGGGCACGGCTGGGTGCTCACGCAGGCCGGGCGGCTGCTCGCCAACGCCGTGGCCTTGCGCCTCGCCACCTGAGCGCGCCGTCTGCCTAACGTCGTCGGATCGACGCCACAACACCGCTCGCGGCCGGGCTGCGGGTCGCCGACCTGCGCGTGCTCGTGCTGTGCCTGTACCACCTCACCGGCGACCCGCGCTGGCTCGCCGAGCCGTATCGCCCGGCGCGCGACGTACGCCTGATCGCCGACCCGACGGCCGGCTTCGCACCCGAGCTCCAATCGGAGATCCGCGCGGCTGTGCTCGCCCTGGCGAGTACGGACGGCACGTTCCCCGAGCCGGTGATCGGCGATCCGGGCCCGGCCGGGTTGCAGGAGCTGATGTCGGTGTTCCTCGGCGAGGCGGTGCCCGACGAGTACGTGCCGATGATCCGCGCCGACATGGGCTTCGAGCCGGCCGACACCGAGTGGCCCGCCGACGTGCCAGCCGATGCTGCGCAACGGCTCGATGTGATCGTCGTCGGCGCCGGCGCCTCGGGGATCGCGCTCGCCACCAAGCTCGCCCGGCTCGGTATCGCCCACACGGTGATCGAACGCCACGCCGATGTGGGCGGCACGTGGTTCGCCAACACCTATCCGGGTGTCGGCGTCGACACACCCAACCACTTCTACTCGTACTCGTTCGCGCCGAACACCGGCTGGAGCCGCTACTTCTCGCACGGCGCCGAACTGCGCGAGTACCTCGACCGGTTCGCCACTGCGGCGGGCGTGCGCGAGCGGCTGGTGCTCGGCACCGAAGTCGTCGCCGCGACGTGGGACGCCACCACGCAGCGGTGGTCCGTGACGTGCCGCGGGCCGGACGGGGCGACCCACACCCGCACGGCAGCGGTGCTCGTCGCCGCGACCGGCCACTTCAGCCATCCGGTGACGCCACCCGTGGCCGGGCTCGACGACTTCGCCGGCGACGTGTTCCACAGCGCCCGCTGGCCCCACGGGGTCACGCTCGCCGGCAAGCGGGTCGCCGTGATCGGTACAGGCGCGTCGGCGATGCAGATCGTGCCGACGATCGCCGACGAGGTCGCCGAGCTGCGCGTGTTCCAGCGCACCCCGCAATGGGTGCGCCCCGTCCCCGAGTACCGACTGCCGGTCGACCCGGCCGGTCGGGAGCTGTTCGAACGCGTGCCCTACTACGGCATGTGGTACCGGTTCGGGCAGATGTGGCGCTACGGCGACGGATTGCTGCGGTTCCTGCGCCGCGACCCCGAGTGGCCACACCCGGAGCGGGCGATGAACCGCATCAACGACCGCCACCGCGAGGAGATGGTCGCCCACATCACGCGCGCACTCGCCGAGCGGCCCGACCTGATCGAGCGGTGCATCCCGAACTACCCGCCGTTCGGCAAGCGGATCCTCATCGACAACGGCTGGTACGAAACGCTCTGCCGCCCGCACGTCGAGCTCGTGACCGCACCGATCGAACGGGTCAGTGCCGACGCAGTCGTGACCACCGACGGGCGCGCCCACCCGGCCGACGTGATCGTGCTCGCCACAGGGTTCGACGTGACCACCCTGGCCAGCGCGATCGACATCCGTGGGCGCGGCGGGGTCGCCCTGGCCGACGATTGGGCCGGTGACAATCCGACCGCGCTGTACGGGGTCACCGTGCCCGGGTTCCCGAACCTGTTCGTGATGTACGGCCCGAACACCAACATGGGGCACGGTGGCAGCGGCATCTGGCTGGCCGAGACGCAGACCCGCTACATCACCGACCGGCTCGTCGAGATGGTGGCGGCAGGTGTCGCCGCGATCGAGTGCAAGCCGGAACGGCGCGCCGAGTACACCGCCGAGATCGACGCCCTCCACGCCGAGCTGATCTGGGCCCACCCCGGCGTGTCGACCTACTACCGCAACGCCCACGGGCAGGTGCGCTCACCGATGCCGTTCCGGCTGGTCGACTACTGGCAGCGCACGCGCCGCGCCACGCTCGACGACTTCACGTTGACGATGCGCGCCGAGGCCAAATAGTGGACACGGCCACCGAGCGGCGGCTGGCGGCGCGCGTGCGCGCCCATCGGGCGGCCGGGCACAGCACCGACACGGCAGCCACCGCGCTGCGCGTGGCCGTCGACGACTACGTCGGCGCCGCCCGCTTCGCCGCGGAACAGGCGCTGCTTTCGCGGCAACCACAGGTCGTCGGTCTGTCGGGCCTGATCCCCGAACCGGGCTGCTTCGCCATGGTCGCGGTCGGTGAGGCCTCGGTGCTCGTCGCCCGGCTCGCCGACGGCAGCGCGGCGGCGATGCTCAACGTGTGCCGCCACCGCGGCGCCGAAGTGGCCCACGGCTGTGGCACGGCGCGGCGGCTGGTGTGCCCGTATCACGGGTGGTCGTATCACCTCGATGGGGCCTCGGCGGGACGCCGCGGCGACGAGTTCTTCGACGGTGCGGCCGAGGGCCTGACACGGGTGCCGCTGGTCGAACGGCACGGGCTGCTGTGGGTCGCCGCCGACCCGGACGCCAACGTCGAGGGGGAGTTGCTCGACGGGGCCGAGGCCGAGCTGGCCACGTTCCACCCGGAGCGCTTCCGGCACTTCGCGGCGACGACGTTCACACGTCCGATCAACTGGAAGTTGGCGGTCGACACGTTTGCCGAGGCGTGGCACGTCCCGGTTCTGCACCGAGCATCGTTGGCCCCGATGATCCACGGGGAGTACGCCCTGTTCGATGCGTTCGGCCGGCACGGACGGATGGTCGCCGTGCGGCGCTCGTTCGACGACGAACCCGACGACCGGGTCGTCGCCCACGGCACGATCCTGTACTTCCTCGTGCCGAACACCGTGCTGATCCACCAACAGGACCACTTCCAGCTGTACCGCAGCCGTCCCGGGGCGCATCCGGGCGAAGCTCATCTCGACGTCGCCCTCTACGTGCCCGCCGACGGCGAGAAGTCCGATGCGTACTGGCAACGCAACTTCGATCTGCTCGTGAACGTCACCGACACCGAAGACTTCACCACCGCCGCCGGGATCCAGCGCGGGTATGCCACCGCCGCCCAGACGCACGTGACGTTCGGTCGCAACGAGCCGGCCCTGCAACACTTCCACGGGGCGCTCGCCGAGCTGCTCGGCCGGCCGGCGCCGGCCCACGACGAATCGCATGCGGGGGGCGGATGACGGGGCGGCGGGAGGGCTGATGAAGGGTTGGCTGGTGCCCGAGCTGGGCCGCGCCGAGTGGCGCACCGACCTGCCCGAACCAATCGCGGGGGCGCACCAGGTGCTGCTCGAGGTCGTCGCCGCGGCCCCCAACTTCGCCGACCGGCTGCTGATCGACGGGCGTTACCAGGAGCGCGCCGAGCCGCCGTTCACGCCGGGCATCGAGGTCGTCGGGCGGGTAGCCGGAAGTGACCGCTTGCGGGTCGGGCTGGCAGCGATCGGGCACGGCGCGTGGGCGGAGCGGGCGCTGTGCGACCCGGGTCAGCTGTGCGACGTGCCGGCCGGTATCGACGCCGCCGACGCGGTGGCGGTGCACGCCAACGCCCAGACCGCGTGGTTCGCCCTGCACCGGCGGGCGGCGGTGCAGCCCGGCGAGGTCGTGCTCGTGCACGCCGCCGCGGGTGGCGTCGGGTCGATGGCCGTGCAGCTGGCTGCGATCCATGGCTGCCGCGTGATCGCCACCTCATCGGCCGGCAAGCGCGAGCTGTGCCAACGGCTCGGTGCCGAGCTGTGGTTCGACAACCGCGACCCGGGCTGGCGCGACGCCGTGCGCGCGGCGGTCGGCACGGTCGACGCGGTGATCGACATGGTCGGTGGGTCGGTCTTCATGGACTCGTTCCGGTTGCTCGGGTTCGAGGGCCGGATCGTCACGGTCGGGTTCACGTCCGGTGAACGCCCGCGGCTGCCGGTCAACCACGTACTCGTCAAGAACGTGTCGGTGCACGGGCTGTACTGGGGTCGCTATCCCACCGAGAACCCGACCGCGGTCGCCGCCGCGGCCGAGGAGATCTTCGGACACGTCGGCGCGGGGCGGCTCGACCCGCTGATCGGCCGCCGGGCGGGCTTCGCCGACGCGCTCGCCTGCGTCGACGCGATCGCCACCGGCGGCACGACCGGCAAGACCGTCCTCACCTGGGACGGCTGACGTCCGGCGTCGGAGCGAGGCCAGTGCTACGGCGTGATCGCGGCGAACAGGTCGGGGAACACCTTGGCGACCTTGGCTGACAAGTAGTCACCGTAGGTGCCGTCCCAGGCGTGCACGCTCGAGCCGTCCCAACGCCGATCGGCGTCGTCGGCGGGTGGCGAACCATCGAGCGGCAGCGCCACCACCTCGGCATCCCACGACGGGTCGAAGAAGTAGGGGAACGACAGCCGGCTGCGACCCGACGTGTTGCGGGCGCGGTGCGGGGTCGAGCGGTAGCGGCCCTCGGTGAGCCGGTCGAGCATGTCACCGAGGTTGCACACGAGCACGTCCGGCTCGGCGGGGACCTCGATCCAGGCCCCGTCGGGCGTGCGCACCTCGAGCCCGCCGGCGTCGTCCTGGGCGAGCAGCGTCAGCAGGCCGGAGTCGGTGTGGTGGCCGACGCCGTACTCGTCGGCGACGTCGTTGTCGGCGAAGGCGGGGTAGTGGAAGACCCGGAACAGCACGGTCGGGTCGGCGGTGAGGTTGCGCTCGAACCACTCGGCGGGCAGCCGGAGGGCGCGCGCGATGCCGCCCATGATCGCGTCGGCCACCGGGCGCAGGGCGGCCATCCACGCGTCGATGGCCGGGCCGAGCCCGCCGGGCGGACAAAGGTTGTGGCCGTGCAGGGGCGTGCCGGCGACGACCCGCGGGTGGTCGTCGGGATGATCGATGCCGACGTACAGCCCTTCCTTGCGGTCGGGCTTGCCGGACGTGACCTCACCGCGGACGGGGAACCAACCGCGCCAGGCCGACCTGGCGAGCGGCATCGCCAGCTTGGCCTTGTCGGCTTCGGGGAGGGCGAAGAATGCCTGCGCGTGGTGGATGAGATCGGTGAGCAGGGCGCGGTCGATGCCGTGTCCGGTCACGCGGAAGAACCCGAGCGTGCGGCACGCCTCGTCGATCTGCGCGACGAGCCGGGCGAGCGCGCCGGCGTCGGCGTGCGGGTCGAGCAGTGGGGCGATGTCGAGCAGTGCGAGCGTGTCAGTCGCCGTCACCGTTGGTAGCGTACGGCCACGCTTCGGGCGTATGGCTCAGTTGGTTAGAGCGCATCCATGACACGGATGAGGTCGGGGGTTCGATTCCCTCTACGCCCACCGATGTGATGTCGTGAGACATCTCGCAGCAACCGGACCCTGTTGGGGCCGGTCGCCATGCGATGACCGTGAACACCACGCCGCCTCTGGCTGCCGGCGCGACTACCCTCGGCGTGACGTGGGTCGGGGGGCCGGCACAACCGACTCGGGGGTCGACATGTCACGGATGCGCTTCGGAATCTTCATGGCGCCGTTCCACCCGGCCGGGGTCAGCCCGACCATCCTGCTGGAG
>JAEZFY010000059.1 GCA_023417265.1 Actinomycetes bacterium
GTGCCGGCCCGGGCACGCGCACGCCGGTGGCGGCGCCCACCGGCGATCGCGCCAAGGCTCGGCTGGCCCAGGCCGGCGTCACCGACGGGCTGACGATCACCACCCGCAAGCCCGAGTGGCTGCGCCCGAAGGTGCACCACGGCCCGGAAGTGCTGGCGCTGCGGCGCAGCCTGCGCGAGCTCGGCCTCGTCACGGTGTGCGAGGACGCCGGCTGCCCGAACCTGTCGGAGTGTTGGTCGGACGGAACGGCGACGTTGATGGTGCTCGGCGAGCGTTGCACGCGGGCGTGCGGGTTCTGTCTGGTCGATACCCAACGCCCCCTCGCTCCGGCCGTCGACGAGCCCGATCGCGTCGCCGCCGCCGTCGCCCAGATGGGTCTCGGGCATGCCGTGCTGACGATGGTGGCCCGCGACGACCTCGCCGACGGCGGGATGGGTCACGTCGCCGCGTGCGTCGCGGCAATCCGCGAACGCTGCCCCGGCACGCGGGTCGAGACGTTGATCTCGGACGCGCGCGGTGACGCGACGGCGCTCGATGCGCTGTTCGCGGTGCGCCCCGACGTGCTCAACCACAACCTCGAGACGGTCGCCCGGCTGCAGCGCGCGGTGCGTCCGTCGGCCGGCTATGCGCGCAGTCTCGGCGTGCTCGCTCGGGCCAAGGCGGCCGGGCTCGTCACCAAGTCGGGCGTGATGGTGGGCCTCGGCGAAACCGACGCCGAGCTCGTCGGCGCGCTGGCCGACCTCGCCGGCATCGGGGTCGACATCGTGACGATCGGTCAGTATCTGCGGCCGACGTCGAACCACCTCCCGGTGGCCCGCTGGGCCGAGCCGCACGAATTCGTCCGGTGGAAAGCGATCGGTGAGGAGCTCGGCATCGCCCACGTCGAGGCCAGCCCGCTCACGCGCAGCAGTTACCACGCCCGCCACGCGGCCGATCGGGCGGTGCCCGTCACGATCGGCAGGTAGCCGGCCGGGCTACGGGAGCGGCGGCGCCGGGCACGGCGCGGCGTGCAGCTTGGCCACCCGCGCCATGCTGGCGAGGAAGCCGACCGTGATCACCGTGAGGACGACCACCTCGTCGGCGACGCCGGCCAGCCGAGCCGCCACCGCGAACACCGCGGCGAGCATGCTCAGCCAGGTGGCCAGGCGAATCGGCCCGTCGTACCCGGCGTGCGCCGGCACGTCGGTGAGGTACGACCGTGACTGCATGTTGCGTTATTAGTCGCCGAGTGGCCTCGGTAAACCCTGATTTTCGAAATGACGGGCGAACGCGCGGTTTCCGTCGCAGATTTGACATGCGCTGAGGCCCGGAAGCGCTCCCAGCCCCGGTCGATAGCGTGCCCTCGATGCACGCCGCCCGTTTGCTCCGCCAGCGCGCGGTGCGGCTCTACCTCGTCTCCACCGTGTGCGCTGCGCTCGGCCTCAACGTGCTCGTCACGGTGCTCTTCAAGCAGGCGTACGACATCACCGGCGACGAGTTGACGATCGGGTTGCTCGGGTTGGCGCAGTTCCTGCCGGCGGTCCTGCTCGTGCTCGTCAGCGGTTGGGCCGCCGACCGGTTCGACCGGCGCCGCGTCGCCGGGCTGTTCATCGCCGGCCGGGCACTGTGCGCGGCGGCGTTGATGGCCGTCAGCCTCGGCCGTGTGCCGAGCGCCTCCGTGCTCGTCGTGATCACCGTTGCGTTCGGCGCGTGCGACGCGCTGCTGGCACCGGCGCGGCGCTCGATCACGCCGCTGATCGCCACCACCGAGGACCTGCCCCACGTGGTGGCGCTGTGGACCGCGGCGTTCACCGGGGCCTCGATCGCCGGACCGGTGCTCGGCGGCTTCCTGTACTCGGCCGGTCCCTCGCTGTCGTACGGCATCGCCGCCGGCCTGCAGCTGGCGGCGGTGCCGCCGCTGCTGCTCGTGCACTACCTGCGCGAACCCGAGCGGATCACCGCCCGACCGACGTTCACGACGGCCATGGAAGGCCTGCGCTTCGTGCGCCGTACGCCGGTCGTGCTGGCGGCGATCTCGCTCGACTTGTTCGCGGTGCTGTTCGGTGGTGCCGTCGCGCTGATCGCTCCCGTTGCCGAAGAGCGGCTCGGGGTCGGCGACATCGGCTACGGGTTCTTGCGCGCCGCCCCCGGCGTCGGTGCGGCGGCGATGGCACTGGTGCTCGCGGTGCGCCCGGTGCAGCGTCGGGTCGGTCCCGTGCTGCTCGCCTCGGTGGCCTTGTTCGGGGCCGGCACGATCGTGTTCGGCCTGACCCGCAGCTATGCGGTCGCGTTCGCGGCGCTGGTCGTGATCTCGGCGGCCGACATGATCTCGATGTACATCCGCGGTTCGCTCGTGCCGTTGGCCACGCCCGACGACCAGCTCGGCCGGGTGATGGCCGTCGAAGGGGTCTTCATCGGTGCCTCCAACGAGCTCGGTGCGTTCGAGAGCGGCGTCGCCGCACGGGCGTTCGGGTTGCCGTGGTCGATCGCCGGTGGCGGGCTGCTGACGATGCTGATCGCCGGCGCGTTCTGGTTCCGGTTCCCGACGGTGCGGGGGATCGACACGTTCGCCGACGTGGCACACACGGCGGCCCCCCGCCCGGCGCCCACCGCGGCGCCCGACCGCTGACCGGGGCGCCACCGGTGTGACAGTGTGTGCTCGGCCACCCACCGAGCCAGTCCCTTTACCAGGAGAGGTCAACCGGTCATGCTCAAAGAATTCAAGGACTTCATCAACCGTGGCAACGTCCTGACGGTCGCCGTCGGCCTGATCATGGCGCTGTACTTCCAGGAGATCGTCAACGCCCTCCTGGATGGCGTGATCAAGCCGATCATCGCCGCCATCTTCGGCAAGCCGTCGCTCGGCGACGTCGGCTTCAACCTGCGTGACGGCGACCCGGGCGAGCCGCCGACGCGGATCAGCATCGGCCTCGTGATCGACGCCGCGATCATGTTCGTGATCGTCGCCTTCGTGCTGTTCCTGATCGTGCGGGCGTACAACAAGTACGTCGCCAAGCCCCAGGAGGCCGCCACGTCCGAGAGCGAGCTGAGCGTGTTGATGGAGATCCGCGATCAGCTGCGGGCGCGCTGACCGGCGACCTGCCGGGGCGCGTCACCAACTCTTCACACACGTTCGGGCCGGCCGCGTGGCAGTGCGGTGGGCCGGACGCTTCAATACCCGCATGAGCCGATCGGTCGTCGCCGTGCTGGCGCTGGCCGCGCTCGGTGCCGGGTGTAGCGCCACCGCCCGCGGCGACGCCCCGGACACCACGCACCTGACGGGGCCGCTGGCCACGATCCCGATCGACGGCCTGCCCGAGCCGCTCAGCCGCGGTTCCCTGGCTCCGGTGCCCACCGCACCGGCGCCCCCGACGAGCGCCCCGCCGAGCACCGCCGCCGAGCTCGACCCGGGCGATCCGGCGCTCGAGCCGGGCACGGTCGGCGAGCACGTGACCGGCAACCGGTTGCTCGTCATCGGCGACTCGCTGATCGCGTCGACCGCGCCGCAATTCCAAGGCGTGTTGTGCTCGGTGCTCAACACCAACTTCGGGTGGGCGGTCGAGGTCCACGCCGAAACCGGCCAGCACATCGAGTTCGCCGACACGGTGCTCCACGATCGGCTCGACCCGCCTGGAGTGGGCGGGTTCGACGCGGTCGCGGTGATGCTCGGCAACAACTACCGCGGCGACTACGACGAGTACACGCACCGCCTCGAAGCGCTGATCGAGCGGCTCGCGCCGATGCCCACCGTCGTGTTCACGCTCACCGAGCGGCAGCCCGACCACGCCCGCCTCAACGAGTACATCCGCTGGCGCACCTACTTCCATCCGAACGTGATCGTGATCGACTGGGCCGAGTTCACGGCAGCCGAACCCGACAAGTTGCTCGCCGGTGACGGCCTGCACCTCAGCGACGAAGGGCGCGGTCGGCTGGTGATGTTCCTCGCCGCCGCGCTCGGCCCGGCACCCGACGCGCTCGGCCGGCCGACGTGCGTCGAGCACGTCAGCTAGCCCGTCGGCGCGTCCTTCCGAGGCCGCTGCACCGGGGTGGTGGCGGGGACGCGACCGTACGATGGGGGCATGGTCGATCTCCCCGCACTCCCGGAACTCGCGGCCGACTTCGGTTTCACCGAATTGCTCCCGCTCGCCGGTGACGACACGCCGTACCGGCTGATCACCACCGAGGGCGTGTCGACGGTCGACACGCCGCTGGGCACGTTCCTGAAGGTCGAGCCCGAGGCGATCCGCCGGCTGACCGCCGAGGCGATGCGCGAGATCGCCCACTTCCTCCGGCCGGGCCACCTCCAGCAGCTGCGCAACATCCTCGACGACCCCGAGGCGTCGGCGAACGACCGCTTCGTCGCCCTCGACCTGTTGAAGAACGCGGCGATCTCGGCGGGCGGCGTGCTGCCGATGTGTCAGGACACCGGCACCGCGATCGTGAAGGGCAAGAAGGGCCAGTTCGTCTTCACCGGTGGCCATCCCGGCATCACCGACGAGCGGGCGATCGCCCGCGGGATCGCCGACACGTATCTCACGAGCAACCTGCGTTACAGCCAGATGGCCCCGCTCGACATGTACGACGAGCAGAACACCGGCAACAACCTGCCGGGCGAGATCAAGATCAGCGCGGTCGACGGCGACACGTACAAGTTCCTGTTCATGGCGAAGGGCGGCGGCTCGGCAAACAAGAGCTACCTGTACCAGGAGACCAAGGCCCTGCTCAACGAGGCGACGTTGCTCCCGTGGGTGTTCGAGAAGATGCAGTCGCTCGGCACTGCCGCCTGCCCGCCGTACCACCTCGCGGTCGTGATCGGCGGCACGTCGGCCGAGCTGGCGGTCGAGACGGCCAAGCTGGCATCGGCCCGTTACCTCGACTCGCTGCCCAAGCAAGGGTCGCCCACCGGCCACGGGTTCCGTGACGTCGAGCTCGAGGAGAAATTGCTCCAGCTGTCACGCGAAACCGGCATCGGCGCCCAGTTCGGCGGCAAGTACTTCTGCCACGACGTGCGCGTGATCCGCCTGCCCCGGCACGGCGCGTCGTGTCCCGTGGCGATGGCGGTGTCGTGCTCGGCCGACCGCCAGATGCTCGGCAAGATCACCAAGGACGGCGTCTTCCTCGAACAGCTCGAGCACGACCCGGCCCGGTTCCTGCCCGACGTCGACGCGGCCGAGCTCGACGGGGCGCCGAACGGCGACACGGCCGTGCGGATCGACCTCAACCGGCCGATGGACGAGATCCGCGCCGAGCTCTCGCGGTACCCCGTGAAGACTCGCGTGATGCTGACCGGCCCCATCATCGTCGGCCGCGACATCGCCCCCGCCAAGATCAAGGAACGGCTCGACGCCGGCGAGCCGATGCCGCAGTACCTGAAGGACCACGCGGTGTACTACGCCGGGCCGGCCAAGACGCCCGAGGGGTATGCGTCGGGTTCGTTCGGGCCCACCACCGCGGGACGCATGGACAGCTACGTCGAGCAGTTCCAGGCGGCGGGGGGCTCGATGGTGATGCTCGCCAAGGGCAACCGCTCCAAGCAGGTCACCGACGCGTGTCAGGCGCACGGCGGGTTCTATCTCGGCTCGATCGGTGGTCCGGCCGCCCGGCTGGCGCTCGACAACATCAAGCACGTCGAGGTGCTCGAGTACCCCGAGCTCGGCATGGAAGCGATCTGGAAGATCGAGGTCAGCGACTTCCCGGCGTTCATCGTCGTCGACGACAAGGGCAACGACTTCTTCGAGCAGGTCAAGTCCCAGGCGGCCGGGGCGCGCGTCACGCTCACCCGCTAGGGGCATACGGTGGGTCGCATGCCTGCGACCCGCACCGAGACCGACTCGATGGGCGCCATCGACGTCGCCGCCGACAAGTACTGGGGCGCCCAGACCGAGCGCAGCATCGCCAACTTCCCGATCGGTCGCGACACGTTCGTGATGGGTCGCCCGGTGGTCCACGCTCTCGGCGTGCTCAAGAAGGGCGCCGCTCAGGCCAACGCCGAACTCGGCGAGCTCCCGGCCGACATCGCCGAACTGATCGTGCGCGCCGCCGACGAGGTGATCGCCGGCGAGCTCGACGGGCACTTCCCGCTGGTCGTGTTCCAGACCGGCTCGGGCACGCAGTCCAACATGAACGCCAACGAGGTGATCTCCAACCGGGCGATCGAGCTGGCGGGCGGGGTGCTCGGTTCGAAGGTGCCCGTGCACCCGAACGACCACGTCAACCGTGGCCAGTCGAGCAACGACACGTTCCCGACGGCGATGCACATCGCCACGGTGTGCGAGCTCCACGAGCGCCTGTATCCGGCACTGGGGGCGCTGCGCGACACGCTCGCCGCCAAGGCGGATGCATACGCCGACATCGTCAAGGTGGGGCGCACCCATCTCCAGGACGCGACCCCGATCACGCTCGGGCAGGAGATCGGGGCGTGGGTCGCCCAACTCGACGAAACGCTCGCCGGGGTGCGCCGGGCCGAGGCCGGGCTCCACGATCTGGCGATCGGGGGGACGGCGGTGGGCACCGGGCTGAACGCCCATCCCCGGTTCGGTGAGGTGGCCGCCCGCAAGTTCTCCGAACAGACCGGCTACGAGTTCCGGCAGGCCGCCAACACGTTTGCCGCGCTCGCCGCCCACGACGCGATGGCGCTCACCTCGGCAGCCCTGCGCACGCTCGCCGGAGCGTTGATGAAGATCGCCAACGACGTGCGCTGGCTGGCGTCCGGGCCGCGCAACGGGATCGGTGAGATCACGATCCCGGAGAACGAGCCGGGTTCGTCGATCATGCCCGGCAAGGTCAACCCGACGCAGTCGGAAGCGCTGACGATGGTGGTCACCCGGGTGTACGGCAACGACACGACGGTCGCCTTCGCAGCCAGTCAGGGCAACTTCCAGCTGAACGTGTTCAAGCCGGTGATGCTGCACGCCGTGCTCGAGTCGATCCGCCTCCTCGGCGACTCCTGTCGCGCCTTCAACGACCAGTGCGCGGTGGGCATCGAACCGAACCGCGAGCGCATCTCCGCCAACCTGGCGAGCAACCTGATGCAGGTCACGGCGCTCAACCGGCACATCGGCTACGACGCCGCCGCGCGGATCGCCAAGCACGCCCACCGCGAGGGGTTGTCGTTGCGCGAGGCCGCGCTCGAGTCGGGCGCAGTGACCGCCGAGCAGTTCGACGCGTGGGTGGTGCCGCTCGACATGACGCATCCCTGACCTGCCGCGCGCCGCACGGCCGGGGTTGATCGATCGCGGGTTTGATTGATCGCGGGTCGGGTACAGGTGTGCCGACGCCCCACCCGGGGCGCACAAAGGAGTACCGACATGTATGCCGCACTCGGTTTGCTCCTCCTCATCGGAGGGGCGATCCTCACGTTCGCCGTCAACGAAGCCGTCGACGGCGCCAACTTGGAAACGATTGGCTGGATCCTGATGGGTGGCGGTGCGTTGGCCCTGCTGATCGCCGCGATCCAGGCTGCTGGCTGGATGAGCATGACCAACCGCCGTTCGCACGTCGAGCGGCATGTGTCGCCTGACGGCAACCACGTCTACGAGGAACAGGAGGTCCGGTAATGGAATTCGTACTGTGGATTCTCGCGGTGATCTTGGTGATCGCCGGAATCGTCGCCTTGTTCCAGAGGCAGATGCTGTGGGGGATCGTCCTGATCGTGGTCGGTCTGCTGGTCGGCCCCGGAGGCGTCTCCGTTTTCACGTAGCCCTCGTGGCTCGTTGAGCCGGTCGCCGGGTCGTCGCCTCCCCATCCCAAGGCTGGCGACCCGGCGATCGCTGCGTTTTCAGGCGAGCGACACGATGTCGAGCCAGGTCTCGTTGAAGTAGTCGACGTCGCCGTCGGGCATCAGCAGCACCTTCGTGGGTGCCAACTCGAGCACGAACTCGGTGTCGTGGCTGACGAAGATGATCGCCCCCGGCCAGCTCTTCAAGGCATCGGCGACGGCGGTCCGTGAGGGCGGGTCGAGGTTGTTGGTGGGCTCGTCGAGCAGCAACAAGTTGTTGCGTCCCGTCATCAGCATCGCCAGAGCGAGCTTGGTCTTCTCGCCACCTGACAGCGTGCCGGCGTCCTGGAACACCTTGTCTCCGGACAGCCCGAACATGCCGAGCAGACCGCGTAGCTGCGTTTCCGTGAGGGCGACCCCGGCCGGTACCGAGCGGCGCAGGTTGTCGAGCAGCGAGGCGTGACCGTCGAGGTTGTCGTGCTCCTGGGCGTAGTAGCCGGCGGTGACCTGGTAGCCCAGCTCGAAGTCGCCGAGGTCGGCGTCGGTCTCACCGGCGAGGATGCGCAGGAGCGACGTCTTGCCGGCCCCGTTGAGGCCCAGCACGAGCAGGCGCTCGCCCTTGCCGAGGTCGAAGTCGATGTCCTCGAACACGGGCGGACCGCCGTACGCCTTGCACAGATGGGTGGCAGTGATGACCGTGGTACCACACGGTGGCGGCGGTGGGAACTTGACGGTGATCTGCTTGCCGCCCTGGGGTGCGTCGACCTTCTCGGACTCGAGCCGGGCGATCCGCTTCTCGATCGAGTGCGCCTGGGCGGCCTTGGTGGCCTTGGCGCCGAAACGGTCGACGAACTTCTGCATCCGGTCGATCTCGCGCTGCTGCGCGGCAGCCTGCTTGACGAGCCGGGCCTCGTCGTCCGCCCGCGCCCGCTGGTACTGGCTGTAGGTGCCGCGGTACTCCACGACGTGGCCGGTGGCCGACTCGATGGGCCGGTCGAGGTGCAGCACGCGCGTGATCGCCTCGTCGAGCAGGTCGAGGTCGTGGCTGATCACCAGCAGGGCGCCCTTGTAGTTGCGCATGTAGTCCATGAGCCAGGTCTTGGCGTCGACGTCGAGGTGGTTGGTGGGTTCGTCGAGGCACAGCACGTCGGAGCCGGCGAACAAGATCCGGGCGAGTTCGACCCGCCGCCGCTCGCCGCCCGACAGCACCGAGATCGGCAGCTCCATCCGGTCGTCGGGCAGGCCGAGACCAGCCGCCAATGCCCGCGCTTCGGACTCGGCGGCGTACCCGCCGGCGACACGGAACGCTTCCTCGGCGCGGCTGTAGCGCTCGACGTTGCGCGTGTCGGGGTTCTCTTCCATCGCCACACGGAGCTTTTCGATCCGCTCGATCTGCTCGTCGATCCCGCGGCCCGACAACACGTGGGTGACCGCCGTACGGCCCTGATCGCGTTCGGCGATGCGCGGGTCCTGCGGCAGGTAGCCGAAGCCGCCTTTGCGGATGACCTTCCCGGATTTTGGCTCGGCGGCCCCGCCGAGCACCTTGAACAGCGACGTCTTACCGGCGCCGTTGCGGCCGACGATGCCGACCTTGTCGCGCGGCATCACGGTGAAGCTGGCGTCGGCGACGACGAGCCGACCACCCACTTCCACCGAGAGCGCCTGCGCTTGGAGCATCCAGCCAGGCTACGGCCGGTGCTGCGCTCTCCGGATCGGGGTTCTAGACCAGCTCTTCGCCGATCAGGGCGATCGCCGAGACGGCGCACAGCAGGAGCACAGCCAGGCGCACCCGGTGGGCCGGCAGCCGGCGGGCGACCTGCGGGGCGACGACCGTGCCCACGATCGCGGCCGGCACGAGCAGCAAGCCGAGTTCGAGCTGGTGGCGGTCGATCACGCCGCCCACGGCCAGCGACACGAACGAGATCGTCAGCCCGATGAAGAAGTACACGGCGAGCGTGCTGCGGATGGTTGCCGGGTCGCGATGCTGGTACGTGAGCGCGATCGGCGGGCCGCCGATGCCTGCCGAGGTGCCGGTGAAGCCCGATGCCACACCGGCAATCGCGAGGTTGCGGTTGGTCGGTGCGAAGTGCACACCGGCCAGTGATGCCACCACCGCGACGAGCACGACGATGCCGATCATGATCGTCAGCGCCGAGCCGTCGGCCCGTGCCACCACCCACGCTCCGGCGATGGTGCCCGGGATCCGCCCGATGACCGCCCAGCGGATCCCGGTGAAGTCGACGTGGTGGCGTTCGCGCACGGCCATGGTCAGCGACAGTGGCACCACCGGCAGCAGGATGCCGACCGGCACGAATTCAGGGTCCACCAGGGCGAGCAGCGGGGCGCCGACCATCCCCAGCCCGACGCCGACGGTCCCTTGCACGAGCGCGCCGACGAACACGACGAGCATGCACAACCCAGCCATCCACCACTCGACGCCGACGATCACGCGGTCACGTCCGGTGCGCTGCGGTTGCAGCGCGGGTCGGTCGATCGGGTGGGGGGCGGTTGCATCAGCGGTCCTTGAGGCGTTTCGGCGGGGCGCTCGCCGGGTCGGCCGGCCAGGCGTGCTTGGGGTAGCGCCCGGCGAGCTCCTTGCGCACGTCGGTCCACGTGCCGGTCCAGAAGCCGGGCAGGTCGGCGGTCACCTGGATCGGCCGGTCGGCCGGCGACAGCAGGTGCAGCACGATCGGGCGGCCGCCGGCCGTGGGATGCACGGTGGTGCCGAACAGGTCCTGGACGCGCACGCTCGCGGTTGGTTGCTCGCCGGAGTAGTCGATCGAAACCGAGCGCCCGTTGGGGAGCGCAAGGGTGGGCGGGGCGAGCCGATCCAGCTCGACGCTGCGATCCCAGTCGAGTTGGGCCCGCAGCAGCATCGCCACGTCGAGCCGTTCGAGGTCGGCCCGCCCGGTCGCCCGTTCGAGGTACGGCGCGAGCCAGTCGTCGAGTGCCGCCGTGAGCGCCGGGATCGACCAGTCGGGCCAGGGTGCGCCGAGCTCGGTGTGGAGGAAGGCGACGCGCTCACGGAGGGCGACCGCTGCGCCGGTCCAGCCGAGCACCGCCAGACCGGTGGCGCGCACGCGCTCCAACAGGGCGTTGACGGCTTCCGGGCCCGGCTGCGGGCGCCGCGTCACGGCGCCGAGTTGGAGCGCGCCGCGCCCTGCCCACGTGAGTCGGCGGGTAACCGTCTCGACCAGGTCGTCGCGCCCGTCATCCCAGGCGAGCACCGCATCCTCGACGACGTCGTCGGCGAGCTCGCGGGCGATCTCGTCGGCGTCGAGCGCAGCCGCCCGGCGGATGCGTGTGCGGTCGCGCTTGCCGTCGACCTCGGCGGCGACCACGAACGGTTCGTGCGCGAGCGGGTCGGTGTCGGGCAGCCACGCTCCGGTGCCGGTGCGCAGCTGGAATTGTCCCGGTCGGCGCCGAGCGGCGAGCCGGTCGGGGTACGCATGCAGCAGGGCCGCACC
>JAEZFY010000116.1 GCA_023417265.1 Actinomycetes bacterium
TAAAACGCCACCGCCCCCCACGGGGGCACCCCGGTGAGCCTCCACGGCACGGGCGGGGCGTGGCTCGTCGCCACCGCCGACGCCGACGTCGAACGCCTGCGGTCCGTGATCGTCAACTCGCTCGACCGCAAGGTGTGCAACACGCTCAACGTCGTCTGCGTGCCGCGCTCGCGCGGTCCCGAGCTGGTCGTCGCCGCGCTCGAAGCGATCGCCGCGGCCGGAGCCGCCCGCGGGGTCGGTGCCCGGGTGCACGCCACGCCCGAGGCCTACGCGCTCGCCAACCAGGCCGCGATCGAGCTGTCGGCCGGCAAGGTCATCGTCACCCGCCCCGACGGGCAGCACACCGAACCGTTCGTCACCGAGTGGCCGATCGCCAAGCTCGGTCACGAATGGGAGTGGGACGGCTCACCGGAGGTGGCGGTGCACCTCTTCGACGACGGTGCCCACCCGTTCGCCGCCGCGGTCGAGCTGTGCAACGAGCACAGCCCGCACTTCGTCGCCAGCCTGGTGAGCTCGACGGCCGCCCTCCACGACGAGTTCTACGCCGCCGTCGACGCCCCGTTCGTGAGCGACGGGATGACCCGTTGGGTCGACGGGCAGTACGCGCTCGACGCCCCCGAGCTCGGGCTCGCCAACTGGGAAGGTGGCCGCCTGCTCGGGCGCGGGGCGGTGCTGTCGGGCGATTCGGTGTACACGGTGCGCTACCGCGCCCGCATCACCGATCCGCAGCTGCGCCGCTGAGCGACCGCGCTACGACCACACCCCGTTGACGTCGACGACGACGTGCACGGGGTTGCGGACGTAGACGCACAGCTCCCCGTCGGGCGACAGTTCGACGATCGCCCCGTTGGCGACCGAGCCCTGGGCGGGGTGCGCGTTGACGTTCGACGCGGTCGGCCGGGCGCCGCAGGCAAACGCGGTGAGGTGCGTTGCTGCCCCGGCTTCGGTGGCGGTCAAGTTGACCGTCACGGCGCGGGCGTCGGCGGGGATTCCGCGGCGGCCGCTGATCGGGATCCGCAGTACCTGTTCGGCCTGGGGCTTGGTGCCGCCGGTGATCGAGTTCAGCTCGGCCTGACGGTCACGGCTGTCGAACATGCGCACCGGGACCACCGGCTGGAACGCCAAGGCGTCGTCGGCGAAGTGGCCGGTGATGTCGATGATCAGGTCGGTGGCGGCCTTGGAGCGGACACACACCTTGCCGGCTCCGTCGAGCGCAACGACGACCGAGTTGGGTCGCACGTCGCCGGGCCCGTAGTTGACCGACGAGATCTCGGCCGCGGTCGGCGCGCCGCACGGATAGACCTGCAGGTAGCCGGCGGCGTCGGGGTTCACGATCGTGGCATTGAGCGCCACCGCGGTCGCGCCGTGGGGGGCGCCGTGGCCGGCGATCTGGATGGCCCGCTCCTCACCGGCGGCGAGTGGCTGCCCGATCGCCGCCGAGTGGTACACCCGCTGCGGCTTGAGCGGCACGAAGCCGCGGTGGTCGCCGTGCTCGTAGGTGCCGTTGACGTCGATGACGACATCGACTTCGGCCTTCGCGAACAGGCACAAGGCTCCGTCGGAGAGCGGGACGACGGCCTGGTTGGCCACCGCCGCTCCGGGCTGGTAGTTGAGGGTGCTCGCGAGAGGGCGTTCCTCGGTGCAGTTGTACGCCGTCAGGTAGCCGGCCGCGTTGGCGCCGACGGCGACGAAGTTGGCGCTGACGGCGGCGACGTCGGCGTCCGCGACGGCGATCCGCACCGTCTGCCCGGCGCCGAGCCGGTTGGCGCCCTTTCCGAGCCGCGTGTCGACCAGGCGGTAGGGGTCGGACGGCACGAAGCGCACCGGGTCGCCGGTGGTCTGGGTGGTCTCGACACGCTGCGGGGGCGGCCCGCTCGGCGCTGGGGACGAGGCGACCAGGGGGGCGTTCGTGTCGACGTTGAACGTCCAGCTGACGGTGCCGTTGTTGGTCGTCACGCTGGCCGTGTAGGCGCCGTTGACCAGTTCCAACCGGGGCATCACGACGACCGCGTTGTCGGCGGCGAGGATCGCCCGAGCCGTGCCGCTCGTGTTGCCGGCGTGCAGCACACACGTCTCGATCGGGCCGTTCGGCCCGCTCAGCGTCGCCGACCCGGAGGTCACGCTGGCCGGCAGCATCGCGATCAGCGGCAGCCCGGCCCTGCCGGTCCATCCGCACATCGCGAGTGGGTCGGGCGACTCGACGATGAACCGGTTGAGCGGCACGGTGGCCCCGTTGCCAGGGAACACGATCGGCTCGGCCGGACGCGGGGCGGCGCTGTTCAGGCCGCGCAGGACGTCGAGCGTGGCACCCGACCGCCAGCGCGGGGCGTTGGCGTCCTCACACTCGCCGTACGCGCTGCGGGCGAGGTTGTGGCGCAGGATGCCGATCGCGTGGAACGGACCGGTCATCCACAGATCGATGTGGCTGCGTGCGTCGGCGTCCACCGATCCGCTCACGGCGACGTTGCCGTTCATGCCGGCGGTGTGGCCCTCGACCGAGTACCCGGGACGGCCAGGCGTCTCGCCGTGCGAGATGTCGTTCTGGATCATGTAGCACGAGTGGCTCACGGCGCCCGCGGTCCAGGCCGGCTCGGCGACGATCGGGGCAACACCCGACATCGAACGGTAGGCGTTGACGACGCCGAGCCAATCGCCATCGTCGAGCGCAGCGGCGGGGCTGGTGGGGGCGAACGCGGTGCCGAGCGCGACGGCGATCAGAGCGCCGAGGAGGGTGCGAGCGACTCGGAGATTCACGCCGTACGTATCGGGCGTCAACTCCCCGCCCTTGTTCGTTCTTGACGAACTCCTTGCGTTCCGAAGAAGGAACAAACACACCCACCGCCGAGCGTGACCGGCGCACACGGACGGTGATCGGACGCGCCGGTACCGTGTGACGCGTGGCACGCTCCGGCTGGCTCGCGGTGACCGCGGGCACACTGCTCGTCGCCTGCTCCGGGGACCCGGGTCCGGTTGCCCTCGATGCCCGCCCGGCCGATCGCGCGCCGCCACCGGCCGCGCCCCCCCCCCCCCCCCCC
>JAEZFY010000208.1 GCA_023417265.1 Actinomycetes bacterium
CGCCCGGCGCAGCCGACGCGGCGTGTCGCCCTCGGTCACCTGGTCCTGCCCGTCGAGCCCGCGCCAGGCTTCGGAGGTCTCCTGCTCGGGGCGGTTGTCGCCACCCACATCACCGGCGTCGACCCCGACCTGCGCGGCGACGTCGTGCGCCTGATCCGCGAAGTCGAGCACGGTCGACGCGTCGTCCAGCCGCGCCTGCGGCACCGCTTCCAGACCGACCGCCACGGGCTCGCCCTGAGCCGCCACCGCATGACCGGCGCCGCCGACGGCGACGGCACGGCGGACACGGTCGACTTCGACTTCGCCGCCACCGGCAGCCCGCTCTCGCAGGTGCTCGGCGCGGTGTACGCGGTCGAACGCTTGGCACCGGAGAGCCGGCGCCTGATCACGCCCGTGCTGCTGCAGGCCACCGCGTGGCGGGGTCCGGTCGGCCCCGCCCTGATCGCCCACCTCGCCGGCTCGCACTCGGCCGAACTGAGCCTGCTCGCCGACCCGCGGGCGTGGGCGCTGCAGGTGCTCGGCTTCGCACCCGGTGCCCAGCCGGCGAAACGCGAGGTGACCCGCAGCTACCGCGAGCGGATGCGCTCCGTGCACCCCGACCACGGCGGCGCGGCGGCCGACGCCAGCCGGGCGATCCGCGAGCTCAACGAAGCCCGGCGCATCCTCACCACGGCGTGAGTACGGGGTGCGCGCGACGCGCCCGGCGGGCGACACTGGGCGGGTGAACGTGCTGCTGTTCCCCGGTGCCGGCTCCGATGCGAGCCACCCGTCGCTGACGGCGATCGAAGCCGCGCTCGCCCCGCACCGCGTCGTGCGCGCCGACTTCCCGTACCGGCTGGCCGGCCGCAAGGCGCCCGACCGTGCGCCGGTGTTGCTTGCCGCCGTGCGCGAGCAGATCGCCGCGCTCCCGGCCGACGAAGCGCTCGTGCTCGGCGGCCGGTCGATGGGTGGGCGGATGTGCTCGCTGATCGCGGCCGGGGCGGACGGCACGCCACCGCCGCCGAACCTGAAGGGGCTCGTGCTGATCTGCTATCCGCTGCACCCGCCCGGCAAGCCCGACCAGTTGCGGGTCGAGCACTTCCCGGCGATCGGGGTGCCGACGCTGTTCATCAGTGGTGACCGTGATGCGTTCGGCACACCCGACGAGTTGCGCCGGTGGTCGGCGACGTTGCCTGGGCGGGCGAAGGTGGAGCATCTTTTCGTGGAGGGGCGCGATCATGCGCTCAAGCACGCCGATCACACGATCGCCGGGGCGGTCAAGGACTTCGTGGCCCGCCGCGTGCGCTGAGCGTCGGATCGGCTGGTGTCGGTGGACGGGTTCGGGTTCGCCGGGCGTCGAGTCTCGCGGCTGGTCTCTGGGCGGGTTTGGGGTCGCCGGGGGGACGGTGGCACCGGCACCTAACGACAAGCGACCCATGGTGCCGGCGTCACCGTCCCCCCGGCGATGCGGCGGCACGCGCTTGACGCGGCCGTCGAGGTCGCCGCGAGTGCCTGGCACCGCCCGTCGGCGCGCGTGCCGATGTCGCCCGAGCCGGTGCCTGGCACGGCCAGACCACCGATGCGCTGGTCGTTCCAGGCACCACCTTGGCGGAGATGCTCGAGCTTCGTGACGGGCGGTCTCCGGGGGGCTAGGCGGGGTCGCGGCCGGCGGCGGCGGGGGTGGGCGGGGGGTCGGTGTCTTCGGGGTTGAGGTCTTCGAGGGAGTGGTGCGCGGTTTCGGGGAAGCGGGTCAGCACGAGGGCCACCACGAGCAGTTGCCCGAGGGCGGTCAGTCCGATTGCCTGGCCGTACGACAGGCCGGCCTCGCTGAGTTGGCCGACGGCAACGATGCCGATGATGCCGCCCCCGAGCGCGGCCGCGGTGAGGATCGCGTTGGCGCGGCCGCGGTTGCCGGTGGGGAACAGCTCGGCCCGGTACACCGCCAGGGCGGGGTAGGCGACGCCGCCCAACAAGCCACCGACGAACGCCGCCAACCACATCGGCGCCCCGCCGACGAGGAACGACGCCAACACGCCGAGCGTGGCGAGCGGGAGCGCGGCGGCGATCAACAGCCGGCGGCCGCGCACGTCGGCGAACTTGCCGCCGGCGATCAGGCCGAGCGACGCCGGCGTGGCGGTGCACAGCGTGAAGATCGCCACCATCGTGGCCGACATCCCGCGCACGTCGCTCAGGTAGCGGTTCTGGAAGAAGCTCGCCGGGGCGACGAACAGGTTGCCGAAGACGAGCGCGGAGGCGATCAGCCCGAGCCGGCGGCGGTCGAGCGGGGGGTGCACGACGTGCGGCCGCTGGAACCGTCCGGTCTCGGGCAAGAAACGCGAGATGCTGACCGCCACGGCCACCCACACGAGCGACACGACGTACACCAGCCGCCAACCGTCGCCGCCGAGATCGGCGAGCGGCAGCGCCATCACGGCGATCCCGGCCCCGAGCCCGCTCGCCATCGCCATCACACTGACCGCGTAGGCGCGGCTGTTGCGCGGCATCTCCTCGGAGGCGACGACCGCGATCAGCAGGTCGGTCGCCAGTCCGAGCGGACGGCCGAGCGCTTGCGTGGCGACGAGCAGCGGGAACGACGGGGCCAGCGCGCCGAGCGCGCACACGAGCGGGCCCGCCCACGCCGTCCAGCGGATCACGCGGCGGCGGCCGAGCCGGTCGGCGAGGATGCCGAGCGGGATCGCGATCACGATCCCCGCGCGCACCACCGCGCCGCCCCAGCCGACGCCGCCGTCGCCGACACCGAACGCGTCGGCGGCGAACGTGGCGGTCTGCGTGAACAACGTGTTCGTGAAGGCCGACGCCATCGCCGCTGCGGCGAGCAGGCCGAGCACGAGCGCCTGGCGGGCGTCGAGCCGGTCCGGTGGCGCCCACCACGGCGGTTTGGCCGGGGCGTCCGCGCGCGCGGGGTGTGGGCGGGCCAGATAGGACCGCATCGGCCACGCGAACAGCCATCCGAACCACGGGATCCGCAGCCGGTAGTCGATCGTCTCGACGATCGTGTGGTCGGGTCCGTCGACGAGCGTGCGGGTGTAGGCGGTGAACGGTCCCTCGGCTTGGGTGAACGTCCCGGGGGTCACCTCGCGCTCGGCCACCAGGCCGTCGCGGGGGCGGGCGAGTTCGGCGCGGATCGCACCGTCGCCGGGATGGGTGCGGGTGATCCGGCGCGCCCGTCCGAACACCCGGGCGAGGCTACCGAGGCATAGCCTCGCGGCATGCCCCGCGCCGAGCGCCCTGCGATGTCCGACTACGGGGTGCCTGCCGATCCGGCCGGGGCGCTGCCGTTCGAGTGGGCCCGTGAGCGCCTGCGCAGCAACCGCAACTATTGGGTCGTCACCGTCGATGCCGGGGGAGCGCCGCACGCCACGCCGGTGTGGGGCGTGTGGGCCGACGACGACACGTTCTGGTTCTCGTGCGCCCCGTCGGCGTTCAAGGCCCGCAACCTGCGTGTCAACCCACGCACCGTGGTCACGACGGCCGACACCGTCGAGTTCGTGTCGGTCGAAGGTGTCGCCACCGAAGCCGCCGCACCGACCGAGATCGCCCGGGCGTGGGCGCGCAAGTACGACGACGGCACGGGTGACGGCGGGGCCGCCGACCTGGCCGAGATGGAGGCGTTCTTCGCCAGCAACGCGGCGTTCCAGGTGCGCCCCGTGAAGGCGATCGGGATGATCGAGCGGGCCGACGAGTTCGCCGAGAAGGCCACCCGGTGGGTCTTCTGACACACCCCCGGGCGGGCGGGCCCGGCGCGACCCACCCGCGCCCGGCTGTAACGTGCCCGTAATGGGCGAGAGCTGCATCCGGGTCCGCCCCTCCGCGCCGCTGCACGGCGAGATCGTCGTGCCCGGAGCGAAGAACTCGGTGCTCAAGCTGATGGCCGCGGCGCTGCTCGGCAACGGCCGCTACGAGCTGTCGAACGTGCCCGACATCGCCGACGTCGGCATCATGGCCCAGCTGCTGCGTTCGATCGGCATGCAGATCGACCTCGACGTGCCGGCCGGGCTGCTGCGGATCGAGAACTCGGGCGAGCTCACCCCGGTCGCCCCGTACGAGCTGGTCGAGCGGATCCGAGCCTCGATCAACGTGCTCGGGCCGCTGCTCACGCGGTGCGGCCACGTCGTGCTCGCCCTGCCGGGCGGCGACGACTTCGGCTCGCGGCCGATCGACATGCACGTGCGCGGGCTCGAAGCGATGGGGGCCACGTTCAAGTTCAGTCACGGCAACGTCGAGGCGTTCGCCGATCGGCTCCACGGCGCCGAGGTGACGTTCGAGTTCCCGAGCGTCGGGGCCACCGAGAACCTGCTCACCGCAGCGGTGCTCGCCGACGGGGTGACCACGATCGTCAACGCCGCCCGCGAACCCGAGATCATCGACCTGTGCGAGTTCCTGATCGCGATGGGGGCGCGAATCGACGGCGTCGGCACGCCGATCCTCACCGTCACCGGTGTCGAACCGCACGAACTCCACGGCTGCGAGCACGAGACGGTGCCCGACCGGATCCAAGCCGCCACCTACATCGGTGCGTGCGCGGTCGCGGGCGGGCAGATCGACATCGTCAACGCCCGCCCCGCCCACATGTCGATGGTGTTGACGCGCTTCACCGACATGGGGTTGACGTTCGAGCCGCTGCCGTACGGGCTGCGCGTGCACGCCGCCGGGCGGCTGCGCAGTTCCGACGTGGCGACGCTTCCGTACCCGGGCATCGCCACCGACTACAAGCCGGTGATCGTGGCGATGTTGTCGGTGGCCGACGGCGTGTCGATCGTCACCGAGAACCTCTACCCGGGGCGGTTCCGGTACGTCGAGGAGCTGCAGCGGCTGGGCGCCGACATCCGCACCACCGGGCACCACGCGGTGGTGCGCGGCGTCGGGCGGCTCTCGGGGGCACCGGTGAAGGCCCACGACATCCGCGCCGGGGCGGCGCTCGTGGTGGCCGGCTTGGCCGCCGACGGCGAAACCGCGATCAGCGGGGTGCACCACATCGACCGCGGCTACGACGACCTGGTGGGCCGCCTGCGGGCGGTCGGCGCCGACATCGAACGCGTGTGACGCCCCTTCCGACGGCGGGTCATTCGCCGTCGAGGTCGGCGGCCGTGGCCCGATCGACCCGGCGCTTGACGACCACCAGCAGGGCGACGATGACCAGGATCGGGCCGGCCACGAGCAGGATCTCGTCCCAACCGCCCTGATGCGCGAGCATGCCCGCAACCGTACCGGTGCGGAAGAAAACCCGGGCTTCGCCGGTTGAATGGGAGTGCCATGCGTGCCGCCGTCGAAGCCTGTATCGAAGTCATCCGCCCCGCCCTGCAGGCCGACAAGGGTGACATCGAGCTGGTCGACGTCGACGAAGCCACCGGTGTCGTCAAGGTCCGCCTGGTCGGGGCGTGTGGCACGTGCCCGGTGTCGACGCAGACCCTGAAGGGCGGCATCGAGCGGATCATGCGCGATCGCGTCGACGGGGTCACCGAGGTCGTCGACGTGTCGGTCGAGGAGAACGCGCTCTTCTGAGCACGGCTCGGCTCCGCTCCGGCGCGGCGCCCGGACCGCTGCTACAACTCGGGAGGTGAGCGATCCCGCCGATCCCGCCGATCCCGCCGAACTGAGCGTCGTCGCCGCCGGACGCCTGATCGCCGCCGGCGAGCTCTCGTCGGTCGAGCTGACCCAGGCCTACCTCGACCGGATCGAACGCGACGACCCGACCCTCAACGCCTACGTCACGGTGACCGCCGACCGGGCCCTCGCCGCGGCCGCCGCCCGCGACACCGAGACCGCCGCCAAGCGCAGCCGCGGACCGCTGCACGGCATCCCGATCGGGCTCAAGGACAACATCGACACCGCCGGCGTCGCCACCACCGCCGCCAGCGCGGTGTACCTCGACCGCGTCCCCACCACCGACGCCCCGGTCGTGACGCGCCTCGCCGACGCCGGGGCGGTGATCCTCGGCAAGCTCAACATGCACGAGTTCGCCTATGGCGGCACGAGCGCGATCTCGCAGTTCGGGCCGGTGCGTAACCCGTGGAACCCCGAGCGCACCCCGGGCGGCTCGTCGGGCGGCTCGGCGGCGGCGGTCGCCGGACGGTTGTGCGCGGCCGCGCTCGGCACCGACACCGCCGCCTCGGTGCGCTACCCGGCGGCGTGCTGCGGCGTGGTCGGCCTCAAGGCCACCCACGGACTCGCCAGCATCCGCGGGATCATCCCGCTGTCCGAGTCGCACGACCACGTCGGCCCGATCACCCGCAGCGTCCACGACGCGGCGCTCGTCATGGCCGCCCTGGTGGGATTCGACCCCGACGATCCGATGTCGATCGACGTTCCCGCCCCCGATCTGGTCGGCGGCGTCGGTGCCGACGTGCGCGGTCTGCGCATCGGCACCCCGCGCCACCCGTTCTGGGAGACGCTGCACCCCGACGTCGAAGCGGCCGTCGACGCCGCGGTGGCGCAGCTCGGCGAGCTCACCGGGGTGGCGCCCGTCGACGTCGACCTGCCCGACTTCGACAGCTTCCCGTTGATGCTCGCCGAGATCTACGCCTACCACGCCCGCCTGGTCGCCGACCCGGCCACCCGCGAGCGCTACCACCCGGTGACGCTCGCCCGGATCCTCGACGGCGCCGACCTGCCGCTGCCGGCGGTGCTCGGCGCGGCCCGTCAGCTGCGGCTCGCCCGCAACGCCGCCTCGCGCGTGTTCGCCGACGTCGACGTGCTCGTCACGCCCACCGCGGCCGGCCCGGCGCTGAGCATCGACGAGGCGCTCGTCGACACCCCCGACGAGGCGCCCCTCATCCGCAACACGGTGCCGTTCGACACGTCGGGGGTGCCGACGATCAGCGTGCCGTGCGGGTTCACCGCGGACGGCCTGCCGATCGGGTTGCAGATCAGCGGGCCGCGGCTCGGCGAGGCGACCGTGCTCGCCGTCGCCCACGCGTACGAGCAGGCCACCGACTGGCACACCCGCCGGCCCGGGGTGGGCGTGTGATGGCGGCGCCGCTACGGTCGCCGTGGTGCCCCTGCCCACCGAGCCCGCCGAGC
>JAEZFY010000231.1 GCA_023417265.1 Actinomycetes bacterium
GTGGCGGGTGGGCGGCGCGGGGGGGCGCCGCCCTCAGACGGTCTTGACGATCAGGACGTTGCAGGGAGCGTGGTGTGAGACCTCGTTGCCGACGCTGCCGAGCAGCCGGCCGAGGCCTTGCATGCGCACGTTGCCGACGACGATCAGATCGGCGTCGACGCGGCGGGCGACGTCGAGCAGGGCGTCGGCGGGCTTGTCGTCGATCGCGTGGATGCGGTACTCGACGCTCGGTGCGAGCGACCCGATCCAGTCTTCGATCGTGTCCTCGGCGACGATCAGGTCGTCGAGGTAGAAGCTGTCGGAACCGACCTCGACCACCTGCGAGACCGCGTCGTCGACGGCGGTGACCACGTGCACTCGGGCACCAGTAAGCGCAGCCAGCGCGAACGCGTGCTGCCCGGCCGCACGCGAGGTCGCCGCATCCGACACGCCGACGACGATGTTCTTCAGTTGCATCAGCTCTCCTCTGGTCGGGCGTGATCCCGCCGATTCCTCCGTGCAATATGGCACGCCGGCCGGGCGGCGCGGATGTTGGCGATCATCCGGCGGGCGCGGCGGCCAGCCGGTCGAGGAGTTCAGCCTCCACCGCGCGCCGGTCGGGTCGCCCGGCGACGAGCACCTCGACGCCGTCGGCACTCGTGACGGTGCGCCCCGCATCGGGACCCGACGTGACCATCTCGATGCGCTGGGGCACGAGCGGTGCGAGGGCAGGTTCGGCCGCCACGACGGCCGTCAACTCGTCCCACAAGAACATGTCGATCCGCCACGGCATCGCCCCGGTCCACAAGTCGAGCACCGCTTCGGCGGCCGGGCTGTCGTCGATCTGCGTCAACCGCCGGTAGAGCCCGTAGTCGGCCGGGACGTGGTTGGTCGCGTCGAGCGGCACGAGCGCGGTGGGCACACCGGAGCGGAGCACGACATCGACGGCGGTCGGGTCGACGTAGAAGTTCCACTCGGCAGCACTGCCGGGGGCGTTGCCGGCCACGCCGAGCGCGCCACCCATCGACCACACCATCGCGATCTTCTCGACGATGCCCGGATCGGTGTCGATCGCGTCGGCGATGTTGGTGAGGGGTCCGAGGGCGACCACCACGACACCGCCGGCATCGGCGGCCTCGCCGGCGACCGTGCTCAGCAGCGCGTTGGCAGACCCGACCACCCGCTCGGGGTCGACGGTGTCGGCGAGCTCGAGCGGGGCGAGCTTGTCGGCGGCGTCGCGCCAGAGCGCGGGCCATTCGTTGCCGGGGCCGATCGGTTCGGTGCGCCCGCACGCCACCGGTACGTCGCTGCGGCCTGCCAGGTCGAGCAGGGCGAGCGTGTTCGGCACGGCCGCCGCACAGCGCGACTCGCCGGTGCCCGCCAGGGTGACGCCACGCAGGTCGACGTCGGGGTGGGCGGCCAGGTACAGCAGTGCGCCCACATCGGACAAGGTGGGGCTGTAGTCGAGCAGCACCGGATGGTCGAGCGCGCTCTGCGCAACCGGCGGTGCGGCGGCAGGTGCGCCGCGCTCGCCGCCGCACGCGCCGAGCACTCCGAGGGTGGCGAGCGCGGCGGCCAACGCGAGGGTTCGGTGGGCGCGCATCAGTCGAGGCTCACGCCGCACGTCGAGCGGATCCACGTCGTGCCGGCGTCGCCGTGCTCCGTGTGCTCGGGCAGGATGCCGTCGGGTCCCCAGAGCTGTTCGGCGCCGGCCTCCTCGGACTCGGCGGCCAGCATCGTCTCGGCGAACAAGGCGCCGAACCCGATGAACTCGGCGACCGCGTCACGAGCGTCGGCGTCGACGTGGTCGAGCCCGGCCTCGAGTTGCGCGATCAGCCGGCGGACGCCTTCGAGGGCGATCTGGCGGACGGGGAACGGGTCGCTGCTGACCTCCACCGAGCTGAGCAGCGAGTCGGCGTCGGCAACGACGTCACACCACTCGTCGCGGCTGGTGATCGCCACCTCGATCTCGACGGTGTCGGTGATCGCCAGCGCGGTGTGCGCGCCGTCGCCCACCTGCAGGCACAACGAGTGGCGGCCCGGTTCGAGATAGATGGTGCCGGTCGCCGCACCCGATCCGAAGTGGACCCGGTCGGCATCCTTGCCGATCGTCTCACCGGTCGTGATGCAGCCGTGATCGGCGATCACGTGGAAGTGACCGGAGTTCGGCGCGACGTCGCCGGCCGGGACGATCGTCACGCCTGCCGCCGACATGGTCAGGTCGACCGCGCCGGCGAGGCGCGCCCCGTCGGCGGGCGCGGTGAGGGCGGCGGTCGCCGAGCCGGCGGTGTCGGCGGCGTCGTCGCCGCAAGCGGTCGCAGTGGCGAGCAGCGCGGCGAGGGTGAGAACGGGGGGGAGCAAACGGAACATGGTGGAACCTCGTGTCGATGGGTGGGCCGGATGCCCACCGCGGGGTCTGTGTTCCGCTCGAGGGCGGGCGCGGTTCACGCCATTGTGAGATTTCTGCCGTGACGAAATTTTCTCCGTTGACGTGAACCGAGATCGGGCGTGGTCGGAACAATGGGGTCGTGCCCGTCCGCAGCGACCAACGCTCCGACCCCGAGTTGGTCGCCGCCATCGCCGGCCACGACCGCGGCGCGTTGCACGAGCTGTACGAGCGCCATCACGGGTGGCTGGCCGTGCGCCTCGCGTACCGGTGCGCCGACCGCAACGCTGTCGAAGAGGTCGTCCAGGACACGTTCGTCAAGGTGTGGAAGACCGCCGCGCGGTACGACGCCACCGGTGAGGTCGCCGCCTGGATCTGGGGGATCGGCATCCGCACGCTGCTCCACGCGGTTCGGCCACGCAAGTCGCTCGTCGAACGGCTGATGGCGTTGCGGCCCGGGCAGGCGAGCGACGTCAGCTCCGCCGAGGACGAGGCGCTGCTCGCGGTGCAGTACGGCGACGTCGGTTCGGCGCTCGGATCGTTGGCCCCCGAGCTGCGCAGCGTCGTCCAGGCGATCGTGCTCGACGGGCTGACGTGCGAGGAAGCCGGGCGCATGCTCGACATCCCGACCGGAACCGTGAAGACCCGCATGATGCGCGCCAAGCGCGAGCTCAAGGAGGCCCTGCTGTGATCGGTACCGACTGGCACCTCGATCCCGACGACCTGACCGAGTACGCGGCAGGTCACGCCGGCCCGGTGCGGCTGGCCTCGGTCGAGGCACATCTCGGACGCTGCGATGCGTGCCGCTCGGGCCTCGCCGAACTGGTTCGCGCGGCGACCCCCGCGCCGGCGGCCGGCCGCGGCTGGGAGGCAGTCGCCGCCCGGATCGACTCCGACGCGGCCCGCCTGCGACGGTCGCCGCGGCTCGTCACGGTGTCGCTGTCGAGCCCACCGCTGGCGTTGACGACGGTGGTCGTCGCCGGGCTGCTCGTGTTGTTCGTCGCCGCTGCGTGGTTCGGCTCGCCGCGCTACGCGACGACGATCCTGGTCGCGCTCGGGCCGATCGCGCCGCTCGCGGCTGCCCATGTGGCGTTCGGGGCGCGGGTCGACCCGGCCGGGCGGATGGCCGCCGCCGCGCCGATGGCGTCGGGCCGGGTGGGGGCGCTGCGGG
>JAEZFY010000255.1 GCA_023417265.1 Actinomycetes bacterium
GTCCACCGTGGCGCGGTCGCCGCCGCACGGCGCGCGGGGCTGTCGCTGGCCGAGGCCGTGCCGACCCCCGTGGGCGCGGTGCCCAGGGGCGTGCAGGTCGTGACGGTGTGCGACCTGGTGCACGAGGAGCTCGATGCCACCGCCGAGTGGTGGCACTGGTCGATTCCCGATCCGGCCGAGGGCGGTGACGCGGCTGCCTTCGATGCGGTCGTCGTGGAGCTCGAGCAGCGGATCACGTCGATCGTCGGCGCGGCCGGTACCCAGACCAAGTGAACGGAGCAGGCAGATGAGCGTGCGCGTGGGAATCAACGGGTTCGGCCGGATGGGGCGCTTGGTGGTGTGTGCCCTACGTGAGCACCCCGAGCTGGAACTGGCACACGTCAACGAGGTCAAGGGTGGGCTCGCCACGGCAGCCCATCTGCTCGAGTTCGACACGGTCCACGGGCGGTTCCCCGGTGACGCACCGTATGGCCGAGCTCGCCGCCAAGGTCGGCGCGGGGATCGGGCCAGCCCGATGAAGCTCCGCAACTACGCGCTGGTCACCGCCGGGTACTGGGTGTTCACGGTCACCGACGGCGCCCTGCGGATGTTGGTGCTGTTGCACTTCAACGAGCTCGGCTACTCGCCGGTGGCGATCGCGTTCCTCTTCCTCGCCTACGAGTTCATGGGGATCCTGACAAACCTGCTCGGCGGCTGGGTCGGGTCACGGCGGGGCCTCAACCGCACCCTCGTGGCCGGACTCGGCGTGCAGATCGTCGCCCTGAGCGCGCTCACGTTCGAGTCGCCGGCGTGGCAGACGTGGTTGTCGGTGACGTTCGTGATGGCGATGCAGGCGCTGGCCGGGGTCGCCAAGGACCTCACCAAGATGAGCTCGAAGAGTGCCGTCAAGACCGTCGCCGGGGACGGCTCGCTGTTCCGGCTGGTGGCGATCCTCACCGGCTCGAAGAACGCCCTCAAGGGGGTCGGCTTCTTCGTCGGTGCGGCCTTGCTGACCTGGGTCGGGTACGACGGCGCGCTCTGGCTGATGGCCGGTGCGCTGGCGATCACGGTGGTCGGGCTGCTGATCTTCCTCGACGAGGACATCGGCAAGTCCAAGGCCAAGGCCCCGTTGCGGTCGATCCTGTCGAAGTCGCCGGCGATCAACCGGCTGTCGGCCGCCCGGTTCTTCCTGTTCGGGGCCCGCGACATCTGGTTCGTGGTCGCGCTACCGGTGTTCCTCGCCGATCAGCTCGGTTGGGCCGACACCCGGGTCGGTGGTTTCCTCGCGATCTGGGTGATCGGGTACGGCGTCGTGCAGTCGTTCGCCCCACGCATCGTCGCCCGCGGCCGGGCCGACGCCGACGAAGTGGTGGCGGCCCAACGGTGGGCGTTGACGCTCGCGCTCGTCACCGGGGTGATGGCGGTGTTGGTGGCGTTCGACATCGCCGTGGAGGTGGCCGTGATCGGTGGCCTGATCGTGTTCGGCGCCGTGTTCGCGATGAACTCGTCGCTGCACTCGTTCCTCGTGCTGGCGTTCTCCGACGACGACGGCGTGGCCCTCGACGTCGGCTTCTACTACTCGGCGAACGCCGCCGGGCGCCTCATGGGCACGCTCCTGTCGGGCGTGCTCTACCTGTGGGGCGGGTTGGCGGCGGCGATGTGGGGATCGGCGGTCTTCGTCGTGCTCACCTGGCTGCTGGCTCTCCGGCTGGCCCCGCTCGGCGAGCACACTCAGGCGCGACTCGCCGCGGTTGCCGCCGTCGACTGAGCGCTACGCCAAGGCGGCCTTGAGCGCCGCGATCCGATCGGGCACGACGAAGTACCAGGCCCAGCGGCCACGCTTGTCGGCAGCGACGAGGCCGGCCTCGCGGAGGACCTTGAGGTGGTGACTCACCGTCGGCTGCGACCGGCCCGAGGGTTCGACCAGGTCGCACACGCAGACACCGTCGGCGCCGGCAGCGGTGATCAACGAGAGCAGGTGCAGCCGCACCGGGTCGGCGAGCGCACCGAACCCGGCGGCCAGCTCGGCCGCGTCGGCCGCGTCGAAGGCCGCGCTGCCCACCGGCGCACAGCAGGCTGCGATGGTTGCGATCGCGTGCTTCGGCATCTTCGCCTCCCAATCAATTCGGCAACTTCATATTGACACACGTCGATTTGTTGTTACGATACGTCCATCGACAAACGTCAATCTATCAGACAGGAGCATCCCATGTCCCGAGTCCAGCTCGCCCTCAACGTCAACGACCTCGACCGCGCGATCGAGTTCTACTCGAAGCTGTTCGCCACCGAGCCGGCCAAGATCCGCGAGGGCTACGCCAACTTCGCGATCGCCGAGCCGCCGCTCAAGCTGGTGCTGATCGAGAAGCCCGGCCACGGGGGCACGCTCAACCACCTCGGCGTCGAGGTCGAGAACACCGATCTCGTCACGGCCGCCACCGGCCGGCTGCGCGCCGAGGGCCTGACGACCGACGTCGAGGAGAACACCAGCTGCTGCTTCGCCGTGCAGGACAAGGTGTGGGTGCACGGCCCCGACGCCGAGCCCTGGGAGGTCTACACCGTGCTCGCCGACGCCGCGGTCATGCACGACGTACCGGTCGCCGGTGGCGCTGCCTGCTGTGCCCCGGCCGCGAGCGACGAACCGGCCGCGGCCGCGAGCTGCTGCTGACCGTGCCGGTGGCCGACCGCCTCGACGCCGCACGCGAACCATCGGCCGCCGCCGCGGGTCGGCTCTCGACGCTCGATCGGCTGCTGCCGCTGTGGATCGGCATCGCGATGGTGCTCGGGCTCGCCCTCGGCCGGGCGATCCCCGACCTCGACGACGCGCTCGACAAGGTCAAGATCGACACCGTCAGCCTGCCGATCGCAGTCGGGTTGCTGCTGATGATGTACCCGGTGCTCGCCAAGGTGAAGTACGCCCGCATCGGGCACGTCGTCGCCGACCGTCGGTCGCTCACGCTCTCGCTCGTGCTCAACTGGCTGGTCGGCCCGGCGGTCATGTTCACACTCGCCTGGCTGCTGCTCCCCGACCTCCCCGAGTACCGCACCGGGCTGATCATCGTCGGTCTCGCCCGCTGCATCGCGATGGTGCTGGTGTGGAACGACCTCGCCTGCGGCGACCGCGAGCTCGCCGCCGTGCTGGTGGCGATCAACTCGCTGTTCCAGATCGTGGCGTTCTCGATCCTCGGATGGTTCTACCTCGATCTCCTGCCGGGGTGGCTCGGCCTCGACAGCGACGGCATCGACATCACCGTGTGGGAGATCGCCAAGAGCGTGCTGATCTTCCTCGGCATCCCGCTGCTCGCCGGGTTCCTGACACGCTTGATCGGCGAACGCGCCCGAGGCACCGAGTGGTACGAGCAACGCTTGATCCCGCGCCTCGCGCCGGTCGCGCTGTACGGGTTGCTGTTCACGATCGTCATCCTGTTCGCCCTGCAAGGTGAACGGATCACCGATCAACCGCTCGATGTCGCCCGCATCGCGGTCCCGCTGCTCGCCTACTTCGCGATCATGTGGTTCGGCACGTTCGCCCTGGGCGTGCGGCTCGGCCTCCCCTACGACCGCAACGCCTCGATCGCGTTCACGGCCGCCGGGAACAACTTCGAGCTGGCGATCGCCGTCGCGATCGGCGTGTTCGGTGTTTCGTCCGGGCAGGCGCTCGCCGGAGTCGTCGGCCCCCTCATCGAGGTGCCCGTGCTGGTCGGCCTCGTGTACGTCTCGCTCGCCCTGCGCCGCCGCTACTACCCCACGGCCTGACCCCGGCGCAACCCGCCCTCGCCGCCGCGAGTTCTCCAACCCGGTCGACGGAGGCGCCCGCGTGTCGTTCAGTCTCCGCCGGGCGTGACGCACGGCGCGGGGGGGGGGGGGGGGGGGGGGGGGGGGCGGCCCGCCCCCCCCCC
>JAEZFY010000270.1 GCA_023417265.1 Actinomycetes bacterium
CAAGCTCGTGCCGGAAGGCATCGAGGGCCGGGTGCCGTACGCAGGCCCGCTCGGCGACACGCTGTACCAGCTCGTCGGCGGGTTGCGTTCGGGCATGGGCTACGCCGGCGCGGCCGATCTCCCGGCCCTGCGCACCGGTGCCCGCTTCATGCGCGTCACCACCGCCGGCCGCGAAGAGAGCCACCCCCACGACGTGACGATCACCAAGGAAGCCCCCAACTACCAACGCTCGTAACGAACCTGCCGCGTCGTCTTCGGGCGCACGGGTCGGAGTCGGGGGGTTGCGGGGCGGCACCGTACGCTCGTGGTGATGCGTGACAGCTATTTCACGAGCCCGGACGGCGACTGGTTCGCGCCCACCGAGGTGTGCCGGGGCCCGTGGGACCCGGCGGCGTGCCACGCCGGGCCGCCCACCGGGCTCCTCGCCCGGGCCAGCGAACGGGCGGTCGCCCACCAGCCGCTGGCCCGGATCACCGTCGACCTGATCCGCCCGATCCCCCACGCCGGGTTCCGGATCGTCACCGAGGTCGTGCGCGCCGGCCGAACCGTGTCGACCACGCTGATGCGGCTCGTCGACGGTGACGGTCGCGAGATCGTGACCGCCCGCGGGTTGCACCAGGCGGTGCTCGCCGAGGGTGAGCTCGACGACGTGCCCACCACACCGTACGAGCCGCCGGTCCTGGCGGAGGCCCAGCCGGGGCCGTTCCCGGTCGGCAAGGCCGCTCACGACCTCGGCTTCTTCCGCGACTCGGTCGAGGTCCGCTACAACCCGGGTGAGCGACGCGACGCCGGCCCGAAGCGGGTGTGGATGAAGGCGTTGCCGCTGTTGGCCGACGAGGAGCCGTCACCGTTCCAGCGGATCTGCCCGCTCGCCGACTGCGGCAACGCGTTCGGGCGCAACACCGATGCCTTCGACTACGCGTTCATGAACACCGACCTGACGGTGCTGCTCCACCGTGCCCCGCAGGGCGAGTGGTTCGGCATGGACGTCGCCGGTCGCTGGGAACCGACCGGGCTCGGCATGAGCGACGCGCTCTTGTTCGACGAGTACGGCGCGGTCGGGCGGGCCCTGCAGACGCTCCTCGTCCGCCCGCGCTGAGCGGCCGCTCAGGCGAGCTTCTCGACGAAGCCTTCGAGCTGGCGCAGGTTGCGGCACTCGAACACGCCATCGGTGAAGTTGCCGTACTCGCCGACGACCGAATCGCCGGTGTTCCAGTACGAACGCGGCTCGGGGTTGAGCCAGTACACGTGGCGCGCCTTGTGGCGCATCTCCTTGACCACCCACGCCTGGGTGGCGTGGTAGTTGTTGCGGGCGTCGCCGAGCAGCAGCACGGTGGTCTTGGGGCCGATGTCCTTGCCCCACTTCTCCCAGAACACCTCGAACGCGTGGCCGTAGTCGGAGTGGCCGTCGACCCACACGACGTCGGCCTCGGTGTTGACCCGGTGGATCGCCTCGGTGATGTCGTCGGTGCCCTTGAAGAACTCGGTGACTTCGTCGATCCCGTCGATGAACACGAACGAGCGGACCCGGCTGAACTGGCCCTGGATCGCGTACACGAGCATGAGCGTGAAGCGGGCGAACGCGGCGACCGAGCCGGAGATGTCGGCGACGACCATCAGCTCGGGCTTGGCCGGGCGCGGGTACTTGAACTTCGGCTCGGCGGGCACCCCGCCGTACGACAGCGAGTGGCGCACCGTGTTGCGGAAGTCGAGCGGGCCACGGCGGCCGTGCTTGCGCTTGCGCGCCAGGCGGGCGGCGAGCTTGCGGGTCAGCGGCTGCAGCGCCTTGCGCAACGATTGCATCTCGTCGCGGCTGGCGTGCATGAACTCGACGTCTTCGGGGAGCGGCTTGCGGAGCGTCTTGGCCATCGCCTCGGCGCCCCGGTCGGCCACCAACCGGCGGCGGATCTCGGCTTCGATCTCGCGCTTGAACTCCTCGATGCGGTGCTCGAACTCGTCGCGTTCGAGCCGCTCCTCGAGCGACGACAGCTCGCTGCCGGCGTCCTGGGCCTGCTGCGCCGATTGCTCGAGCAGCTTGTCGAGCATGCCTTCGAGGTCGAGGTTGCGCAGCGTGCGGTAGAGGTAGTACGTGCCGCCGACCGGACGCCCCGGCTCCATCCCGGCGAAGCGCTTGACGGCTTGCTTGGCGAGCGCCCGCATCGCCGCCTGGTCGCCCTTGAGCAACGCCTGCATCAGCATCTGGGCGATCTCTTCGGGGGTCAGCGCGTCCATCGCCCCGTCGCCGGCGGCAGCCGCTTCGCCTTGTTCCTGCATCTCGCGCCACAGGTCGTCGAGCTCGGACTCGACGCCCTTGGCGAGCTTGTACTCGGGCCCGCGCAGCGAGAAGTAGACCTCGAACACGGTCTCGAAGGCGCGCCAGTGCGAGTTGTTCTTGACGAGCGTGGCGGCGAGCGCGTACTTGAACGCTTCGCGGTCCTCGATCGGGATGTGCCGCACGGCTTCCATCGCGTCGAGGTTCTCGGTGAGACTCACCGGTAGGCCGGCGTTGCGCAGCTCGACCACGAACCCCGCCAGCAGGTCGAGCATCGACCCGGGCGCGTTGCCGGAGAGGGTCGTCGGGGAGGCGGCCATGCCCCGGCGACTGTAGCTGGGCGCTGCGGCGGCGGCCCTGCCGGGGTCTTATGTTGTCGGGCGATGGCACAACTCCGGCTCGGCCCCGTCCTTCGCCACGTCGACTCGACGAGCGCCACCGTGTGGGTGGAGACCGACGTGCCGTGCACCGTGCGCGTGCTCGGGGTGGACACCCCCACGTTCTCGGTGTGCGGCCATCACTACGCGCTCGTCATCATCGAAGGCCTCGAGCCGGGCACCATGCACGAGTACGAGGTGCACCTCGACGATGTGCGCGTGTGGCCCGAGCCCGGCTCGATGATGCCCCCCAGCGTGATCCGGACGTTGCGCCCCGAGCAGCCGGTGCGGATCCTGCTCGGCTCGTGCCGTGCGGCCGCGCCCCACGAGCCGCCGTACACGCTCGAGCGGGCGTTCGACCCCGAGGGCCGCGGCATCGACACGCTGTGGGCGCACGCACTCGAGCTGCGCGACGTGCCGCCCCAGGAGTGGCCCGACCTGCTCCTGTTCGTCGGCGACCAGGTGTACGCCGACGACTCGTCGCCGCAGGCGAAGGAACGGATCGCCGCCTTGCGGGGCCCCGACAGCGAACTCCCACCCGAGCTGGTCGCCAATTACGAGGAGTACACGTGGCTCTACCGCGAGGCGTGGTGGCAGCCGGCCGAGCGATGGATCCTGTCGACCGTGGCCAGCGCGATGGTGTTCGACGACCACGACATGATCGACGACTGGAACATCTCGGAGAGCTGGGCCGACGACATGCGCGCCGAGCCGTGGTGGCGCGACCACGCGGTGGGCGGGCTGATGTCGTACTGGGTGTACCAACACCTCGGCAACCTCTCCCCCGCCGAGATCCGCGCCGAAGGCCTGCTCGAACGCGTCAGCGCCGAACCCGACGGGACGGCCGTGCTCGAGGCGTGGGCGACCGCGCTCGACGCCCACGACGAGCACACCGGCACGTACCGGTTCAGTTTCGTGCGCCGGGTGGGTGACGTCACCGTCGTCGTCATCGATTGCCGCCACGGGCGGGTCGTGACGGGGTCGACCCGGCTGATGGTCGGACCCGAAGAGTGGGCCTGGATCCGTGAGCAGGTGCTCGCCGCCAGCGGCCACGTCGTGCTCGCCACCACGATGCCCGTGTTCATCTCCGACGGACTGCACGATTTCCAGGTGTGGTCGGAGCGGGTGTGCGGCGGGGTGTGGGGGCGCCGGGCGGCGCGTTGGGGCGAGCGTCTGCGCCGCTCGCTCGACCTCGAGGACTGGTCGGCGTTCGCGACGTCGTACCAGCAGTTCGTCGAGCTCGTCGGCGACGCGGCGAGCGCGGCCACACCGCCGCACTCGGTCGTCGTGGCGTCGGGCGACATCCATTTCACGTACGCCGCCCGGGTCCCGCTGGCCGGTGTCGCCACGCCGGTGTGGCAGGTGGTCAGCTCGCCGATGCGCAACGCCTTGATCCCACCCGAACGCGGTGTGATGCGGTTCACGCTCACCCGCGTCGGGCGCCGCGTCGGCGGCCTGCTACGGCGCCTCGCCCGGGCCCCCGAGACGCGCCCCGGGATCGATGTCGTGACCGGGCCGCTGTTCGCCAACAACATCTGCGAGCTGCGTTATGACGGCGCGTCGGCCGAGTTGTGCGTCGAGCACTGCGTGCCCGACAGCGATGGCATGCCCGACCTGACGGCGCTGCCACTGGTCACGCTCGCCTGACCCCGGACCGCGCCGCGCTCCGGTTTGTGCGCTCGCGCGCCGGGGTAACGAGTGGCCCGTGCCAGTTCTGGTGAGTGTGCTCGGGGCCGCGATGGCGACGTTATTGGTGGTCCTCGTCGTCACCGGGCTGCATCGCTCCCAGGGTGCGCCGACGACCGTTGCGTCCGGCGAGCGCTGGCTGATCGACCACCTCGCCCGCGTGCGCGGCGTCCGCCACGTCGTCACGGCCCTCGACCGCAAGGCGTGGGGCGGCGCGCTCGTCGGGCTCGGCTTGGCGGCGGTGCTGTTGGCTGGTGCCGTGGTGGGCTGGATCCTCAGCACCGTCGACTCCAACCGGGGATTCGCCCGCTTCGACGAGTGGGCGGCCGAGTGGGGCGCCGAGCACGCCACCGCGACCTCCACCGACATGCTCCGGTGGATCACTCATCTCGGCGCCTCGGCGCTGCTGATCGGCATCATGGTGGTGATCGGCCTCGTCGCCGCCGTGACGGATCGCCGCCGCCGCTGGACGCTGCTCGGGTTCCTCCTCACCGTCGGCGTCGGCGTCGTGCTCATCAACAACGGTCTCAAGCTGCTGGTCGACCGCGACCGGCCCGACATCGTCGAGCACCTGGCCGGCACGAACTCGTCGTCGTTCCCGTCCGGACACAGCGCCACCGCGGCCGCATGCTGGGCGGCCTTGGCGGTCGTCGTCAGCCGCCGTTGGCCGAACATTTCGCGGCGTTGGCTCGCCGGCGCGGCGGCGGCAGTGGCCGTTCTGGTCGCTTCCAGCCGTGTCCTGCTCGGCGTGCACTGGCTGACCGACGTGATCGCCGGCGTGATCGTCGGCTGGGCGTGGTTCTTCGTCGCCTTGCTGATCTTCGGCAGCCGGTTGCAGCGCTTCGCCGAGCCGGTCGCGGCCGCCCAGAACACCACCGCCCACGGCGATACCGGAGCTCTCGAAACCGCCGGTTCGCGCTGACAATCCGGCCCGACGAAAGGGTCCTCATGTCCAAGTCCAAGAAGTCCAAGGATTCGAAGAAGTCCAAGCAGCGCCGTGGCAGCACCGACGGCCCGCGGATCGGCGTGCTGGTGCATGCCGGCAAGACGTTCGGCGGGGGGCTCGAAGAGCTGCGTGCGGCACTCGCCGATCTTGGCCACGCCGACCCGCCGTGGTATGAGGTCGAGCGCAGCAAACTCGCCCCGAAGAAGGTCCGCAAGCTGATCAAGGACGACGGCGTCGACCGGATCCTCGTGTGGGGTGGCGACGGTACCGTGCGGCGCTGCATCGACGCCGTGATGCAGTGCGCCGCCGGCGACCGCGTCTCGATCGGGGTCCTGCCCGCCGGCACCGCCAACCTGCTGGCCAGCAACCTCGGCATCCCCACCGATCTGCGCGACGCGGTCGAGGTGGCGGTGTGCGGTCACCCGGGCCGGATCGACCTCGGCGTCGTCAACGACGACGAGCACTTCGCCGTGATGGCCGGCGTCGGGTTCGACGCGATGATGATCCGCGACGCCGACGCCACCGGCGCCAAGGATCGCTTCGGCCGGATCGCCTACGTGTGGTCGGCCGCCCACAACACCAACCTCAGCCCGGCCCAGGCGACCGTCACCGTCGACGGCCAGCACTGGTACACCGGCGAGGCGTCGTGCGTGATCGCCGGCAACGTTGGCCACCTGCTCGGCGGCATCCCGGCCTTCCCCGCCGCCTCCCCCACCGACGGCCTGCTCGAGATCGGCGTCGTCACCGCCCGCAGCCGGCTGGACTGGGTGCGCCTGGCCGGCGCCGCAGTCGCCCGGCGAGTCGAGGCCTCACCGTTCGGTGAGGTCACCCGCGGCACCTCGCTCGTCGTCGAGCTCGACCGCACCCTGCCGTGGGAGGCCGACGGCGGCGACCGCGACCGGATCGACCGGTTCGAGGTGCGCTGCATCCCGAGCGCGATCGCCATCTGTCAACCACCCATTTCCCGCCAGATCAGAGAGGACCACCCGTGACCACGCCACTCGCTGCGCGGTCCGCCCACGGCGCGAGCCATGGGGGGGCCGGGTCGCACGATGCCGAGGCATTCGTGCGCCGACATCCTTCACTCGTCACCCTCGGCCGGATCGGCTGGGTCGCCAAGGGTGTCGTCTACACCCTCACCGGTGTGCTCGCCCTGAAGGTCGGGCTCGACCAGTTCGGCGGCGCCCAGGACGGCGACGAAGCCAACCAGTCGGGCGCGATCAGCAAGATCGCCCAGCAGCGATTCGGGCCGGCCCTGCTGTGGCTGCTCGCGATCGGACTGCTCGTCTACGTCGCCTGGCGCGTCGTCACGATCCTCCTCCCCGCCGAGAACAGCGCCAAGACGTGGGTGACCCGCATCGGCTACGGCATCAGCGCGGCCGTGTACATCACGCTCGCACTCAGCGCGATCTCGCTGGCCCGCAACCCCGGCGGGACCGACTCGACGGAGGGTCGCGAAGACGCCAAGGTCGAACAGTTCACCGCCGACGTCCTTGGCTGGAACGGTGGCCGCTACCTCGTCGGCGCGATCGGGCTGGTCGTGCTCGGCATCGGCGCGGCGTTCGCGTGGAAGGGGCTCAGCGGCGACTTCGCCAAGCAGGTCGAGCACCGCCGCGTCGGCCCGTTCTCGTGGGATCTGATCCACAAGCTCGGCTTGATCGGCTGGGTCGGACGAGGGGCGATGATGGGCCTGATCGGCTGGTTCGTGCTGCGGGCCGCGATCGAGTTCGACGCCTCCGAGGCGCACGGCCTCGACGAATCGCTGCGGCGGGTCGCCGACAGCACGATCGGACAGATCGTGGTGCTGGTGGTCGGCATCGGCCTGCTGGTGTACGGCGCCTTCTGCCTGATCACCTCGCCGACCGTCAAGCTCGTCGCCAGCGACGATCGGCCGGCGGCATGAGCGCCTCCGCTCCTCCCGCCACCGAGTGGCACGCCGAGCCAGCGGCCACGTCGGACCACCCGACCCGCCGCTGGGACGGCGCCTGGCCGATCAAGGGGCGCGAACTCGGGCTCCTGCTCGGCGCCTACGTCGGCATCGTCGTCGTGTGGACGCTCGTCGGCGAGACCTACACCGGCTGGGCCGCACCGAACGCGATCACCCGCTTCGACGAGCGCGTCGCCAACTGGATGGTCGACAACCGCACGCCGTTCCTCAACGATGCCGCCAAGGCGAGCGGCTACCTCGCCGACAGCTACTACAAGATCGGGGCCTCGGTGCTGATCTTCCTGGCCTTCTTGTGGGCGTGGCGGCGTTGGTACGAGGCCGTGTACATCGGGCTCCCGCTGGTGTTCGAAGCGTGCGCGTTCATCGTCATCACGCACCTCGTCAAGCGCGACCGCCCCGACGTCGACCAGCTCGTGTCGTCGGAGATCCCGACCAGCTTTCCGTCGGGTCACGTCGCCGCGGCCACGGTGTACGCGGCGATCGCGGTGATCGTGTTCAAGCACACCCGAGCCACGTGGGCTCGGGCCCTGGCCGTGACACTCGCGGTGATCGTGCCGCTGGTCGTCGCCTGGGCACGCGTGTACCAGGGCGTGCACTTCTTCACCGACGCCCTGGCCGGGATCGCGCTCGGTGCGGCGTCGCTGATCACGACCGACCGGATCCTGCGCCGCCACGAACCCGACGATCTCCAGCGTGTTTCACCGGGGGTCTGACCCCGGATGAAACGCTACTTCTCGATCGAGAGTTCCTTGGTGGCCTTGGCGATGTCGCTCTGATACTTCAGCAGGATGTGCAGGGTGTCCTTGGCGGTCTGTTCGTCGATCGTCTCGATGTTGAGCAGCAGCAGCGTGCGCGCCCAGTCGAGCGTTTCGCTGACCGACGGCGACTTCTTCAGATCGAGCTGGCGGATCGAGCGGACCACCCGGGCCACCTGATCGGCGAGGTTCTCCTTGATCCCGTCGACCTTGGTGAGCACGATCTCGCGCTCGCGCTCGAGCGTCGGGTAGTCGACGTGCAAGTACAGGCAGCGCCGCTTGAGCGCCTCGGAGAGTTCGCGCGTGTTGTTCGACGTGAGGAACACGAGCGGGATCTGCTTGGCCTCGATCGTGCCCAACTCCGGGATCGACACCTGGTAGTCGGACAGGATCTCGAGCAGCAGCGCCTCGGTCTCGACCTCGACCCGGTCGACTTCGTCGATCAGGAGCACCACCGGCTCGTCGGCGGTGATCGCTTCGAGCAGCGGGCGGGTGAGCAGGAACTCGTCGGAGAAGATGTCGTCGTGGACTTCGGTCCACGAGTCGGAGTTCTTGTCGGCCTGGATCCGCAGGAGCTGCTTCTTGTAGTTCCACTCGAACAGCGCTTTGGACTCGTCGAGGCCCTCGTAGCACTGCAACCGGATCAACCGGGCGCCGGTCATCTCGGCGATCGACTTGGCGAGCTGGGTCTTGCCGGTGCCTGCCGGGCCCTCGACCAGCACCGGCTTGCCGAGCCGGTCGGCGAGGAACGCCACACCGGCGATTCCGTCGTCGGCGAGGTAGTCGACATCACGTAGGCCGTCGCGGACCTGCTGGACGCTCTCGAACCGGTTCACCGTCTCGGCCATGCCGGCGACGCTACCGGAAACACTTGACCCGCTGGTCAATCGGATACCCCGCCGGGCCGCCTACCGCGGGTGACCAAAGGCCCTGACGTCACTCACCGGCGAGGCGGATGATGCAGACATGAGCGATGTCTTGGTTTCTGTGGAATCGATTCGCGCGCTCGGGACGCTCCGCCGCGACGACACGGCGATTGCCGGAGGCAAGGGTGCCAACCTCGGCGAACTGCTCTCGGCCGGCTTCCCGGTCCCCGACGGGTTCGTGATCACCGCCCCGGCGTTCCTGGCGGCGATGCACGCAACCGACGCCGGGTCCCGCCTCTGGGACGCCGTGCGCGAGGCGCCCGGCGCAACGCCCGACCGCGTCGCCGAACTCGCGGCTGCGGCGCGCACCGACATCGCCCGGGTCGGTGTTCCCGACGAACTCGCCGCGCAGATCCGCGCCGCCCACGCCGACGTGCTGCGCACCGCTGGCGCCGACACGCTGGTCGCCGTGCGCTCGTCGGCCACGGCCGAGGACACCGCCGACACGTCGTTCGCCGGGATGAACGTGTCGTTCACCAACGTCACCGGCGACGACCTCATCGCTCGCGTGCTCGACTGCTGGGTCTCGCTCTACGGCGAACGCGTGATGGCCTACCGGGCCGAACGGCTCCTCACGGACGAGCCGGCGATCGCCGTCGTCGTCCAGGTGATGCGCCCGAGCGAGCGCGCCGGCGTGATGTTCACGCGCTCGGACCACGGCGCCGACGAACTCGTCATCGAAGGTGCCTTCGGGCTGGGTGAGTTCGTCGTGGCCGGCACCGTCGAACCTGACACCTATCGCGTCGATCGCGCCACCGGGCACGTCCGCGACATCCACATCGGACGCAAGCAGCAGGCGCTCCTCAGCGACGCCCGCGGCGAACACATGGAACGCCTCGGCGACGCCGTCGCCTACGCCCGGGTGCTCAGCGACCGCGAGGTCGAGCGGGTCGCCCAGATCGGGCTCGCGATCGAGACCCACTACGGCAGCCCACAGGACATCGAGTGGAGCTTCGTCGGCGACGATCTGGCGATCGTGCAATCGCGACCGATCACGTTCGCGGTCGGCGAACCCGGCCCGACCGGCGGAGCCGGCGCGCCGGCGCAGGCTGCGGCGGGACCGCGCACCGTCCGGGTGCACGGCCTGGGCGTCGGTCCCGGACGGGCTGCCGGGCGCGTGCGGATCCTCCACTCGCCCCACGACGGGCACCTCCTCCACGACGGCGAGGTACTCGTCGCCGAGATGACCTCGCCCGATTGGGTGCCGACGCTGCGGCGGGCCGCGGCGCTGGTCACCGATGCCGGCGGCACCACCTGCCACGCGGCGATCGTCTCGCGCGAGCTCGGGATCCCCGGCATCGTCGGCACCGGCAACGCCACCACCACGCTGACCGACGGCGAGCTCGTGACCGTCGACGCCGCCACCGGGCAGGTGTTCGCCGGCGACCTGCCGGTCGCGGCCACGCCCACCGCCACGCCAACGGCCGCGAATGGTGCCGGCACGGGCGTGACCCCGTTGGCCACACGGATCTACGTCAACCTCGCGGTCGCCGATCGGGCGACGCACGTCGCCGCGCTCCCGGTCGACGGGGTCGGCCTCCTGCGCGGCGAGTTCCTCGTCACCCAGGCGCTCGGCGGTGAGCACCCCCGCGCGCTGATCGCCGCCGGGCGCGGCACCGAGTTCGTCGACCGCCTCGCCGAAGGTTTGGCGACGATCGCCGGCGCGTTCGGAACGCGGCCCGTCGTGTACCGCACGATGGACTTCCGCACCAACGAGTTCCGCGAGCTGGCCGGTGGTGAGCAGTACGAGCCCGCAGAAGCCAACCCGATGATCGGCTACCGGGGCTGCTTCCGCTACGTGCGCGACCCCGAGACGTTCGCGCTCGAGCTCGAAGCGCTGGCCAAGGCCCGCCGCGAACACCCCAACCTGCACATGATGATCCCGTTCGTGCGCACCGTCTGGGAGCTCGCCAAATGCCTGCGCCTGATCGACGCCAGCCCGCTCGGGCACGATCGCACGCTCCAGCGCTGGGTGATGGCCGAGGTCCCGTCCGTGATCTACCGGATCCCCGACTACGCGGCGATGGGCATCACCGGGGTGTCGATCGGCAGCAATGACCTCACCCAACTGATGCTCGGTGTCGACCGCGACTCGGCGACGTGCGCCGAGCTGTTCGACGAGTCCGACGCGGCGGTGCTGTGGGCGATCGAGCAGATCGTGACGGCTTGCCACACGGCCGGCATCACCTGCTCGCTGTGCGGGCAGGCGCCGTCGGATGATCCGGCCTTCGCCGAGCAGCTCGTCAAGTTCGGCATCGACTCGATCTCGGTCAACCCCGACGCTGTCGACCAGGTGCGCGCAAGCGTGGCCGCCGCCGAACAGCGCCTGCTGTTGGCCGCCGCCCGCCGCTGACACCCATCAACCACACGCCCGGCGTAACGCCGGGCCCAGAGATCCGGCCGGCCGGCGCCCGTCGGCTGGCCGACGCCACAAGCACACGTGGCGCGCCGCGTCACGCTGAATCAGGGAGGCCGCCATGAAGGCAGCAGTCGTTCGCGAGTTCGGTCAGCCGTTGGTGCTCGAGGAGATCCCCACACCGACGCCCGGACCGGGCCAGGTGCTCGTGCGGGTGGAGGCCTCCGGCCTCTGCCACACCGACATCCATGCCGCCAACGGCGACTGGCCGGTCAAGCCGGCCCCGCCGTTCGTCCCCGGCCACGAAGGTGTCGGGTTGGTCGAACGTGTCGGTGCCGGCGTGACGCGTGTCGGCGAAGGCGACCGGGTCGCGGTGCCGTGGCTCGGTTGGGCGTGTGGCGAGTGCGACGCCTGCGCGTCCGGCTGGGAGACGCTGTGCCCGTCGGCGCGCTACACCGGCTACACCGTCAACGGCGGGTTCGCCGAGTACGTGCTCGCCGACGCTGCATTCGTCGGCATCGTGCCGGCGCAGATCGATCCGCTCGACGCGGCACCGCTCACCTGCGCCGGGGTCACCACCTACAAGGCGGTCAAGGTGTCGGGTGCCCGGTCGTCCGATCTGGTCGCCGTGTTCGGTGTCGGCGGGCTCGGGCACCTCGCCCTGCAGTACGCCCAGATCGCCGGGGCGACCGTCGCCGCGGTCGACATCGTCGACCACAAGCTCGACGTCGCCAAGCGCCTCGGCGCGAGCTACACGTTCAATGCCGCGACCCAAGACGTCGTCGCCGAGCTGCAGGCGCTCGGTGGCGCCAAGGCAGCGATCGCCCTGGCCGCCTCGCCGCGAGCGTGCGAGCAGGCGCTCGCCAGCCTGGCGCGCAACGGCACGCTCGTGCTCGTCGGCCTGCCCCGCGACAACATCATGCAGTTGCCGATCTTCGAGACCGTGCTGCGCGGGGTGAAGGTTGTCGGCTCGCTGGTCGGCACCCGGGTCGACCTGAAAGAGACGTTCGCCCTACACGCCGACGGGCGCACGACGATCGTGCGCGAATCGCGGCCGCTCGAGCAGGTCAACTCGGCGATGGCCGAGGTGCTCGCCGGTACGGTCGACGCCCGCCTCGTCTTCGATCTGCGCTGACGGGCGGCCCCCCACGGCCCGGACCGGGGCATCGCGGGCTAGGGTGCCCGTGGCTCCGTACACCGGTTCGGGTCGCGCGGGCCGCTCGGCCCGTACCCAACATCGCGCCGGTGGGTGCCGTTCGATGCGTGCGCGCACGCGTAGTGAAGGAGAGTTCCCATGGCCAAGCGTGCTTCCGGGCCGCCGCCCAACCCGTACCTCACGTCGGGCGCGGCTGCCGATCTGAGCCCTGCCAACCGGATCGCCTACGAGGTGTATGCGGCGCGGCGCGACCTGTTGCCCTCGATCGAGCGGATCATGAACGCCGGGCTCTCCGACACCACCACTGAACGCGCGCTCGGGTTGTTCCGCGACTCGCTCGCCGACCTCGACGACCCCAACCGCGACCCGCAGGTGGCGATCGCCGCCGCCAGCGCCGAGGACAAGGCGTGACGGCGACGCGCCGGCAGACGGCCGGGTCGCCCGCATGAGCCACGCCCGCTTCCAGAAGCAACTGCGCGAGAAGGCCCGCCGCGAGAAGGCGGCGGCCAAGGTGCAGCGCCGCGAGGACCGCAAGGCCGAGGTCGCCGACGCCGAACCCACCGAAGGCGTCGCCGACCAGGCCACGTTGGTGGCCGAGCTGGCCGACCTCCATCGGCGTTACGACGCCGGCGAGGTGGAGTTCGACGAGTTCCTCGACGCCAAAGCGGAACTCACCGAACGCCTCCAGATCACCTGAGTCGCAGCGTCGTCGAAAACGACGAATGCCGCCGGCCTTGCGGCCGGCGGCAGCGTGCGTTCCGTGTCAGACGGCGCGGACGTTACGGGCTTCTTCGCCCTTGCGGCCGGGGCCGACCTCGAACTCGACGACCTGGCCCTCGGTGAGCGACTTGAAGCCCTCACCGGCGATGTTGGTGTGGTGGACGAACACATCCTCGCCGCCCTGACGAGAGATGAAGCCGAAGCCCTTCTCACTGTTGAAGAACTTGACGGTGCCTTGCATATCAATCTGCTTTCGTTGACGAGGACGCTGTGCCCTCGCCGGCGACCCTACGAGCATCCACCGCGCAATCCTCTCGCCGGTGGTCGCGGCCGCGGCGTGGGCGCGTTCGCGCGGCTTCCCCTGCCACACTCGACGGCGTGAACCCGGACGCCGCCGCTGCCGACGTGGCGGCGGTGCTCGCCCACGTGACGGCAGGGCTGCCTGGGCACGAGGACCGGCCCGGGCAGGCGCGCATGGCCGAGCTGGTCGCCGAGGCGATCGGCACCCAGCAGCACCTGATCGTCCAGGCCGGAACCGGCACGGGCAAGACGCTCGCCTACCTCGTCGGGAGCCTCGTGATGGGCAAGCGGGTGGTCGTCGCCACCGCCACCAAGGCCCTCCAGGACCAGCTCGCCACCAAGGACCTCCCGTTCCTCGCCGAGCGGCTCGGCGAGCTCGGCCACGAGTTCGCGTGGGCCGTGCTCAAGGGCCGCAGCAACTACCTCTGCCTGCAGCGCCTGCGCGAGGCCAACAACGCCAGCGGCCAGGACGCGCTCGATCTCGGGCTCGGCGACGACGCCCGCGGGCACGTGCTGCGCAGCGAACTCAAGCGGCTCAGTGCCTGGGCGGCGGACTCACCGAGCGGCGACCAGGCCGAGCTCGACTGGAGTCCGAGCGACCAGGCGTGGAAGGCGGTGAGCGTCGGCTCCGACGAGTGCCCCGGTGCCAGCCGTTGTCCGATGGGCGACCCGTGCTTCGCCGAGCAGGCCCGCCGCCAAGCCCAGACGGCCGACGTGATCGTCGTCAACACCCACCTGTACGGGCTCCACGTCGGTTCCGGCGGGGCGATCCTGCCCGAGCACGAGGTCGTCGTGTTCGACGAGGCACACGTGCTCGAGGACGTGATGAGCGACACGGTCGGCGTGCAGGTCGCGCCCGGCCGGTTTGCGGCGGTCGCCGCGGCGGTGCGCCGAATCATCTCCGATCAGGCGGTCGAGAGCGAGCTCTCCGAACTCGTGCCCTCGCTGCGCGACGCGCTTGCCGCGCACACCGGGCAACGCCTCGGATCGCCCTACCCGCCCGCGGTCGACAGCGTCCTCGAGGACGCCGAGCGGCGGCTCGCCCGGGCCGGGGCGGCGCTCGCCAACATCGCCACCAGCGACGAAGATGCCAAGCAGCGCCAGCTGCGCGCCCAGCAGCTGACCACCCGGGCACTCGAAGCGGTGCAAGCGGCCCGCAACGTCGGGGACGCCCAGGTCGCGTTCGTGTCCGGGCGGGCGGAGTTCCCAGTGCTCGAGATCGCCCCGCTCGACGTCGGCCCGACGCTGGCCGCCAGCGTGTGGGGCGAACGCACCGCGGTGCTGACGAGCGCCACGATTCCGTCCCGGCTCGCGGAGCGGGTCGGCCTCCCGCCGGGGAGCACGGTCAACGACGACGTCGGCAGTCCCTTCGACTACGCCGAGCAGGCGGTGCTGTACTGCGCGATGCACCTTCCCCGCCCGAACGCCCCGGGCTACCGCGACGGCGTCGCCGAGGAACTGGCTGCGCTGATCGACGCCGCCGGGGGGCGCACGCTGGCCCTCTTCACGAGCTGGGCGGCGATGGACGACGCGGTCGCCAAGGTCCGCGACCGCGTGCGCTACGAGATCCTGACCCAGCGCGACCTGCCCAAGCCAGCGCTGGTGGCCAAGTTCGCCGCATCCGCCGAGACGTGCCTGTTCGCCACGACCGGCCTGTTCCAGGGGGTCGACGTGCCCGGCGAAACGCTGTCGTGCGTCGTCATCGACAAGCTCCCGTTCCCGCGCCCCGACGACCCGCTCCTGTCGGCGCGCCGCGAGCTGCTCGGCCCGCGGGCGTTCGCCGAGATCGACGTCCCGCGCGCGGCGACGCTGCTCGCCCAGGCGTGCGGGCGGCTGATCCGCACGCGTACCGACCGG
>JAEZFY010000344.1 GCA_023417265.1 Actinomycetes bacterium
AACTCCACTGGGTCGATCGCGACGATGAAACGCGCTCCGGCCATCCGGGCGCCCTGAACGGCGTTGATGCCCACGCCACCGATGCCCACCACCGCGACGATGTCGCCGGGGACGACCCCGGCGCGCCGCACGGCGGACCCCCAACCGGTGGTGACGCCGCAGCTGACCAGCGCGACGCACTCGAATGGTACGCCCGGCTCGACGCGCACGACCGACATCTCCGACACGCAGGCGTACTGGCTGAACGTCCCGACTTTGGCCATCAAGGGGATCGGCGATCCGTTCAGGTGGTGGCGGTGCGTTCCATCGGTGATCATGCCGCCACCGAGCGTTCCCGCCCCGTTGTCGCATAGGTTCTGGCTGCCGTTCACACAGCTCAGGCATCGGCCGCAGCTCGGGATGAAGCTGGCCGACACGTGATCGCCGACCTTTAGGTTCATGACGCCAGGACCAACCTCGCGGACGATGCCGGCGCCTTCGTGCCCACCCACGATCGGGTACAAGTCGGCGAGGGCCCACTTCTCGGCGAGCTCGGGTGGTGGAAGCAGGTCGCCGGTGACGAGGTGTTCGTCGGAGTGGCACAACCCGGCGGCCCGCCATTCCACGAGTAGCTCGCCGAATTTCGGCGGATCGACGTCGATCTCCTCGATCTCCCAGGAATGGCCGACACCTCGCAACACAGCGGCCCGAGATTTCACGGTTGTCTCCCTCTCAACCCCAAATGATGCGACGGCTCGCGGAGTCGCACAGGCGGCCGCGGTGCCGACGTGCTCTCCCCAGAGCCGACGTCGTTCCGTTGTACCAGCCTGCGTGCACCGGGGCGTCCAACTGCTGCGCGGGTTGGGCGCGCTCGCGGCGACGGTCACCGCGCCGGCGTCGCGTCTCACTGGGGAACTTGACCCATTGTCTGCGCGATGGATCAATGCCGGGCATGGATCGTGCCGCCCCACCCAACCTCGAATCGGAGCACGAGGAGCCGGGTGCGACCCCTGGGCGACCCGTCGACGCGGTGGTGATCGGAGCGGGCTTCGCCGGCCTCTATGCGATTCACCGCTTACGCAACGTCGCCGGCCGCACCGTGAAGGCGTTCGAGGCGAGCGACAACGTGGGCGGCACGTGGAACCTCAACCGCTACCCCGGAGCACGCTGTGACTCGGAGGGCTACATCTACTGCTACTCGTTCGACGACGGTCTGCTCCAGGAGTGGGAGTGGTCGGGTAAGTACCCTGAGCAGGCCGAGTTGCTGCGATATCTCGAACACGTCGCCGAACGCTTTGACCTTCGCCGCAGCATCCGGTTCGGGACCTTCGTGTCGGCGGCCCACTTCGACGACGAACAGGCGCTTTGGAAGGTCACCACAGGTGAGGGTGCCGTGACCTGGGCGAGATTTCTCGTGACATGCCTCGGGCATCTCAGCATCGCCAGCTACGTGCCTGAGATCGAGGGACTCGAGGACTTCGCCGGCTCGTGGCACCACACCGCGCGGTGGCCCCGCGAGGGTGTCGATCTCGCCGGCCTCCGGGTCGGTGTGATCGGCACCGGCTCTTCAGGTGTCCAGCTGATCCCAGTGGTGGCTCGCGAGGCCGCACACGTCACGGTGTTCCAGCGCAGCCCGCAGTACAGCATTCCTGCTCGGCACGAGACCGGGACCAAGCAATTCCTTGACGACGTCAAGTCTCGGTACGCCGACATCTGGGACGCCTGCAAGCGTTCCGCGGGCGGCTTCCCATGGCAGCACAATGGCCGATCGGCGCTCGACGACACTCCCGAGGAGCGGCGTGCGACCTACGAGCGATTGTGGGCGGAGGGCGGCGTGAAGTTCGCGCTCGGCTCGTACCGAGACCTGTCGCTCGATCTCGAAGCCAACCGCACGGTCTCGGACTTCATCCGCGAGAAGATCGCCGCGATCGTCGAGGACCCGGTGACTCGCGAGGCGTTGACCCCGTACGACCACCCGTTCATGTCACGCCGGCCGATCGTCGACACCAACTACTTCGAGACGTTCAACCGATCGAACGTGGCCCTCGTCGACCTTCGCAAGGACCCGATCGTGCGCGTCACGGCAGACGGGATCCAGACCACCGCAGGCGAGATCCCTCTCGACCTGATTGTGTTCGCCACGGGATTCGACGCTGTGACCGGCCCGTTCTTCAACATCGACATTCGAGGCCGCGGGGGCCGGACGCTGACCGAGGCGTGGGCGAACGGCCCACAGACCTACCTCGGGCTCCAGACCCACGGCTTCCCGAACATGTTCATGATCACCGGACCCACGAGCGTCACCGGAAACCTGCCGCTCAACGTCGAGCTTCACGTCGACTGGCTCGCCGGGTGCTTGGAGTTCTTGGAAGCACGGAACTGCGACGTCGTCGAACCGTCGGCCGACGCCCAGTCCGGGTGGATGAGCGAGGTTGCCGAGGCCAGCACGTCGTCGCTCACTGCGGGAACCGACTCGTGGTTCAACGGCGGCAACATTCCGGGCAAGGCTCGCAGCATGCTCTTCTACTTCGGACACTTCGGGAAGTATCGGACCCGCCTCGAGTCGAACGCAGCCGGGGGATACGGAGGCTTCGAATTCAGCTCGTCGGGGGCGAGGCGAGGGGTCACGTGACGGACTTCGATGTCGAGTCGCTGTTCAACCGGCGGGCCGACCGGCGGTGGGATCGCACCGCCGTGGGTGACATCCTCGAGCGAGTCGCCGTGGCCCGGCCGGACGCGGAGGCGTTTGTGGGCCTGCCGGGTGCGTTCGCCAGCTCCGACTTCGAGCGCCTGACGTATCGCCAGGCCGACGAGTGGGCGAACCGATTCGCCAATGCTCTGCTCGACCGTGGATTGGTACGCGGTGATCGGGTGTTGATGGCGTGCGAGAACAGCATCGAGGCAATGGTCATCAAGTTCGGGGTCGCCAAGGCGGGGTGCGTGGCGGTGCCGATCAATCCGCGGCAGGTGGCCGACTTCGTCGCACACGCCCTCGCGTTGACTCGCCCAGCCCTCGTGATCGCCGATGAGCAATGGGCCGACGTGCCTGTCCGCGCCGGCCGCGACGTCGACGCGGTGCTCGCGTGGGACGGCGAGGCCGGGAGCACCGGCCTGCACCCGTTCTGCGCCGCCGCCTCGTCAAGTCCGCCGGAGGTGACGATCCACGGCGACGACATCTGGCAGCTGTTGTTCACGTCCGGCACGACGGCCATGCCGAAGGCCGTCATGATCTCGCACAACTACTCGTACTTGCTGGCCCTCTCTTGGGTGCCGACGCTCGTTCGTGGGTTGCGTCACGAGTCGCACCTACGACTCGCTACGTGTGCGCCGGTGGCGTTCCACGTCGGTGATCAGGGCTTCATCCTGCCGTCGCTGCTGAGCGGAGGCACCGCGATCATGGGGCGCCGCTGGGACCCGGTGGTACTGGCACGCGCTGTGCGCGACGAGCGCGCGACACTCGTGCACGGTGGAGCCCATCGGCTGGCGATGGAGCTGCTCACCGAACTCGAGCGGCTCGGTTCAGGGGCCGGCGCGTCGCTGACGGGGTTTCTGCACGCCACCGGGCTGCTCGAGCCGCGCGAGCTGGCACGCATCGAGGCGTTGTCGGACGGAATCTCGGTGACCTACCTCGCCGGTCAGACGGAGAGCTGCACCAGCCATCGGTTCGTCTACGACGTCTCGGAGGAGCGCTATGCGCGCGCCGTCGCTGATCCGGTCAACGTCGTGGGGCCGCCGACCCCGCTCTTGGCGTCGGTTGTCATCGATGTCGATGAACCTCACGAGGTACTCGATCACGGGGCGGTGGGGGAACTCGTCTACCGCTCGCCGGTCATGACCCCGGGTTACTTCCGCGATCCGGCTGCCACCGAGGAGGCCTTCGCCGGTGGGTGGTTCCACTCGGGTGACCTCGGGACGACCGAGCCGGCTGGCGATCGAACGATGAACGGACGTCTCAAGGACCTGATCAAGACCGGAGGCGAGAACGTCGCGGCGATTCGGGTCGAGCAAGTCCTGCTCCGTCACCCGGGTGTCGCCGACGTCGCGGTGATCGGTCTGCCGGACGAGCGCTGGGGTGAGGAGGTCGTCGCTGTCGTCGTCGCCGAGCAAGGTGTCGCGTGCCCGGCCGACGAGCTGATCGCATTCGCTCGTGCGCAACTCGCCGGCTTCGAAACACCGAAGCGAGTGATCTTCGCCGACGAGCTTCCCCTTGGGGTGGGCGCCAAGGTGCTCAAGCACGAGCTGCGGCGGCGGTATCGCACGTTGAAGGATTGACAGGTCGGTCCCACAGTTGGACGTCCAGCGGAACCCACTCGGGACTCGGCGTTACGGTCCGATTGGACGCCAATCGGCGTCACAGGTGACCTGGAGGGGCCAGGTCGCGCTCACGGGGAGGAACCACTCGCATGTCGAACCACCAGGTCTCACGCAGGCGCCGGCTCGGCGCGCTGGCCGTCACAGCTGCGTTCACGCTCGCCGCCTGTGGCGGCGACGATTCCGCGGACGAGCCAGGCGACAGTTCGGTCACACCGCAATCGACGGCTGGCGAGCGGGCCCCGGCCACCTCCGACGCCTCCCCCGCCACGACCGCGACGACGAGTCACCCATCGACCTCGGCGCCGAGCGGCTCGGAACCGGAAGCGACGGCGCCACCGGCCGGTGAGCCGACTGGCGACCCGGTGATCGTGTATCACACCGACACCGGCACGCAGGGCGACATCGACGACGTTCTGGCTGCGATCGAGTCGGGCGTCAACGCTCGCGGTGGCATCGCTGGGCGGCCACTCGAGCTGAAGTTGTGCCGCGACAACCAGGATGTGAACGAGGCTTCACGGTGCGCCCAGACCGCCGTTGATGACGGCGCGATCGCGATCGTCGGCAACTCGACGACCTGCGGATCCCAGCTCGCCGACATCCTCGCATCTGCGCAGCTGGCCTCGGTGTCCGATCAGTACTTCTGTCCGGATCTCTTCGCCAGTGAGAACGTATTCCCTTTCAACGCCGGCTTCCTCAGCGCGTCGGCCGCGACCGCCCTGGGGGTCGAGTTCTTCGATCAGCCGAACGTCCTCGTGGCGACGATCGACGCTCCGGCAACGCATGCCTACGTGGAATTGCTCGGTGGCGTCGTGGCGCCGGCAGGAGGGACGGTGACGAAGACTGTCTTCATCCCGCTCACGGTGACCGACATGGCGCCCTACGCGGCCCAACTGGCCAACGAGGAAGGACTGCTGGCTGAGGGGAACACCCTCGACATCGCGGCTCGTCTCTACAAGGAACTACAGCAGCAAGGCTTCGAGCAGCCCGTGATCGTGAGCCCCACTACGTTCGACGCCGGAGTGATCGAGGCCAACTTTGAGAACCCCACGAACTTTTACCTCGGATCCGGCTTCGATCTCGACTCCGAAGGCTTTGCCATGTTCAACGCCGACCTCACGGAGTTCGCGCCCGAGTACACCCGGCGAAACGGCGTGATGCAGGCGGTCTGGCTCGGCGTCAACGTGCTGGCCGACGTCGCTCCGGAGCTGCCCGAGCTCTCGTCGGCCGCCGTGCTGGAGTACTTCCAGACGGCAACCGACATAGACACGTTCGGGATGTCGACCAAGCCCCTCAACTTCACGGTGAAGAACGACGCGATGGGTGGCACGATCCCGCAGGTCTCGAACGACCTGGTCGCGCTGTACCGTTACGAGGACGGCGAGCTGATCCGCGAGTCGGACTGGGTCGACGTTCTCGAGTGATTCCCCCCGCAGGCGATGGGCCGGGCAGCTGGCCCGGCCCATCGGTGCGTTCCGGCGACGAAGCCCAGGAGGCGATGTGAGCGATCGATCGGAGCGTCCGTGGTTGACGTCGTTTGCGCCCGGTGATCCCGCCGAGCTGCCAACCGACATCGGCGGGCCGCTCGACCTGTTCGACGCCGCGCTGGCGACCGACCCGGATCAACCGTTGCTCCACTACTTCGGCACCACGCTGACGGTGGGCGACGTGCACCGCGCGTCGGAAGCGCTGGCCGCCGGGCTCGGTGGCCTCGGCATCGGGCCTGGTGGGCGGGTCGTCGTCTTTCTGCAGAGCTGCCCCCAGTTCGTAGTGACGGCGATCGCGGTGTGGAAGCTCGGAGCGACGCTGGTTCCCGCGAATCCCATGCTGCGCAGTGAAGAGCTGGCATACGTCGTCGGCGACTCGGGCGCCACCGTGGTGGTCGCGCTGGCATCACTCTGGCGTGACGTGGTGGTACGCACCGACCTGAGTGGGGCGCAGGTGGTGGTCACGTCCGACGCTGCGTTCGTGGGGGATGCTGAGCACCCGTCCGTAATTCCACCCGATGTCGGTGCACCGCGCGGGGCAATCGACTTCGGATCACTGCTGTCGACGCTGCCAGTTCCGCTGCCGGCACGTCCGTCGGCGACCGACCTTGCGGCGATCTCGTACACATCGGGAACCACCGGGCGCCCGAAGGGTGCCATGAACACGCATGGAGCCATGGCCTTCAACGCCGTCGCCAAGCACCGATGGTTCGGCATCGACGAACGCGATGTTCTGCTCGGCGTGGCGCCGCTGTTCCACATCACCGGGCTGGTGGCGCACCTCACGCTTGCCCTGGTGGGTCCGAATCCTCTGGTGCTGCCTTTTAGGTTCGCCCCCGATGTGGTGATCGACCTGATCGAGCGATACCGGCCGACGTTCTCGATCGGCGCGATCACGGCGTATCTGGCGATGCTCGGTCACCCCGACGTCGACTGCCGCGACCTGTCGTCGCTCGTCAAGGTGTACAGCGGCGGGGCCCCGGTGTCGGCGGCGACCGTCGACGAGTTTCGGCGTCGCGTCGGCCCGACCATCCGCAACGCCTACGGGCTGACCGAATCGACGGCGGCTACGCATCTGGTGCCTCGACATCTGCCGAATCGCGTCGACCCGACCTTCGGTGCGCTCTCGATCGGGGTGCCGTACTTCAACACCGACGTGGTAATCGCCGGCGAGGATGGCACACCCCAAGAACCAGGGGCGATCGGCGAGCTGGTGGTCCGTGGTCCGCAGCTCGCCGACGGATATTGGCTCCGGCCGGATGCCACCGCCGAGGCGTTCACCGAGCAGGGGTTCCGAACCGGTGATGTCGGATTCATGGATGCGGACGGCTGGTTTTACATCGTCGACCGCAGCAAGGACATGATCATCGCCTCCGGGTACAAGGTGTGGCCACGAGAGGTCGAGGACGTCCTGTTCGGGCACCCGGCGGTCCGGGAGGCGGCTGTGGTCGGTGTACCCGACGAGTACCGCGGCGAGACCGTGCAGGCGTTCATCGTGGCGCGCGAAGGCGAGCCGGTCGACCCGTCCCAGGTGATCGAGTTCTGCCGGCAACGTCTCGCCGCGTACAAGGTGCCACGGCGGGTCACCCTGGTGGCTGAGTTGCCCAAGACGGCCTCCGGGAAGGTGCTGCGGCGGGTGCTTCGCGACGGCCCGTAGAGGCCGAATAGCGGCTCGCCGTGCGGCACGATCCAGCCCGATGGGCTGCGGTGCCTCACGCGGGCCGCTACCGGCTGAGGCGTGGCGCGTCCGACTGCGTCGCGCGATGCATCCCGGTACGGTGCCCGAAGCGCGGGCGCGCCGCGCGGGCTCGGAGGGAGTGATCGTGGCTGAACACGAGGTGCGGTGGTGCTTCCACACGACGGCGATGATGACGGACTACGAGCGCACGCGCGACGCCTTGATCGATCTCGTCGGCTTGAGGGTTCTGGAGGACAGCCGGCTTGAGGACCCGCGCCTCGGTCGGCGCGGGGGCATGGCACAGATCGCCGACGGCATCTTGGAGATCGGCGAACCGATCGTGGAGGGCGGAGCGACCGATCGATTCGTCAAGCGGTTCGGGTCGCACATGAGCTCGATCGCACTGCAGGTCGCCGACATCGATGCGACCGTCGCGCACCTCGAACGGCATGACGTTCGGGTCGCCAGTCGGCCGATGCCGGAGGTGGTGTTCACAACCCCGGGCGACACGGCCGGGATCTCGTTCGAGTGGTACGGCGGTTCTTCGCCGAGAGACCCCCGTTGGGGCGGACCGCTGCCTGACCTCGTCAAGCCGCCGTTGCTCGATGTCATCGAGATCGCCTTCGCGGGATGTGTCGTGGCCGACCCACGCGCCGACGCGCGCCGGCTCGCCGAGTTGTGTGGAACTGCGGTCACCTTCGTCGACGAGGCGGCGGAGCCCGGACACCCTGTGGCGGGCATCAGCATCGGCGACTGCACCCTCGCGCTCTTCCCGCTCCCGGAGTCGGAACACGCCAGCCACGACCTGTGGGCGTGGGCCTACGCACGCCCACAGGCGGCAAACCTGGGACTGCGAGTCGAGTCCGTCGACCGTGCAGCCGATGCGTTGGCCGGCGCCGGCGTTGCGATCACCCGCCGTGACTCCCGCATGGTCGTGATCGACCCAGCAGCCACGGGCGGCGTCACGCTGGTGCTCGTCGAAGCGCGCCTGCCCAGCGATCCGCGCTGACGCGTCGAGGGGGATTTGACCCGTGTCCCTGAATGCGCGACGCTGTCTAACTGAAGTTAGATTGCCGCGGGGGACGCACCGCGTGAGACGCTGATCAGCCGAGGGGGAATGAGTCATGAGTGCGATCGAGGCATGGGACGTGGTTGCGGTGGTCGACGTCGAACTGGCCGACCTCGAGATCGATCCCAGGTTCCGTGAGTCGTTGTCGGACCGCCGGGTCGCGTCGCTCGCCAGCGATCACATGCGCTGGGATCCGATCGTCGTGTCGGGCCGAACGGGGCGTGTGATCGACGGGCGCCACCGAGTTGCGGCGGCCCGGGCGCTGGGCTGGACGACGATCCGGGCAACCGTCTTCGAGGGCGACGCGGACGCCGAGAGCGACGAGTTCGTGCGCCTCAACGCACAGGGCGTCCTGCCGGTCGACCGGTCGCAGCGGCAGGCGGCCGCGCGACGCCTGCTCGAGCGCCACCCCGACTGGGCGGATCGTCGCGTCGGCGAGGTGTGCGGGATGTCGCCGAAGACGATCGCTCGGTTGCGGTCGTCGGCCGGCCGATCGGTCGGTGAGACCCGAGTCGGTCGTGACGGGCGATCGCGTCCCGTCGACCCGTCGATGCAGCGGGCACGCATCCTCGAGGCCCTCGTCGATCAGCCCGACGCATCGCTCAGGACGATCGCCCGAGAGCTGGGCGTGTCGCCGGAGACGGTTCGGCGGGTGCGCCTCGGCATGGAAGGCGAGGGCTCGCATCAGACCGCCGACGAGGTCGTGCCGATGCCCCCGCCGATCTCGCTCGCCCAACGCCGCATCCAGCGCCCGAACTGGGTCGCCGATCGGGCGTTCCAGTCGCGGGCCGACGGTGCCCTGGCGGTCGACTTCCTCGAGCGAACCGACGTGACCGAGGTCGACATCGGTGTCTGCGTCGAGTCGATTCCGCTGAGCCAGGTCTACGAGATCGCCGACGAAGCGCGCCGCCGGGCCGCCGTGTGGGCGCGGCTCGCCGACACGGTGGAAACGCGGGCGCGCTCGGGCCGGCGGTGAGCCTCCCTGGTGGGGTGCGCCGTCCAATCCCGGCCCGATCCACGCTGATACCATCGCTCTCGTTGACGAACGGGAGGATTTCTTGGCGAGGAACTCACGGGCTGCGGTCCTCCGGCAGCGGACCGATCTCGAACGCCCAGGTGTGGGGAACGCCGAGCGTTGGCAGCAGATTCTGGCGGCCGCGGCCGAGGAATTCTACGAAAAGGGGTACCGGGCAGCGCGCCTGCAGGACATCGGGGAGCGGGTCGGGCTGCTGACCGGCAGCTTGTATCACTACATCCGATCGAAGGACGAGTTGCTGTTCGCCCTGGTCAGCACGGCGGTCCAACTGGAGTTGGCCACGGCAGTCGAGAACGAAGACGCCGCCCGAGCCGGCGCCAAGCGCCGTCTGCAACAGTTCGTGCGGCGCCAGTTGGCCTTGCTCGACGAACACCGCGCACTGGTGCGCGCAGTCCAACGCGACCTCCCATTCCTCGGCGATGAAGACCGCGCCCGGATGGACTCGATGAAAGCGTCGCTGCGCGACTTCGTCCGCGGAATCATCGAAGAAGGCATTCGCAGCGGCGAGTTCCGCGCCGACGCCGACGTCGACGTCGCGATCAACAGCCTGTTCGCTCTCGTCAACTCGACGCCAGAGTGGGCGCGCAGCCCAGGGCGCCGATCGATGGCCGAGATAGGCGACTGGTACACGCGGGTCGTTGTCTGCGGGCTGCAACTCTCGACGACCTGAGCTGGCCCGCTGACCAACCGCGTCCCGTGCCACGCTCGGCCGAGACCGACACGGAGGAGGACGATGGACGCGCGTGAGCTCGCGGTGGGTGCGGTGTTCCCCCAAGTGGAGGTGAGCGGCGACGTCGAGGCGGTCGAACGGATCGGCGACTGCCTGGAGCGCGTGGGATACCGGCACGTACTCGCCTTCGATCACGTGCTCGGGGCGGTTCACGCCGGCCGACCGGCGCCGCTGTTCGGTCCGTACGACGAGAACGATCCTTTTCACGATCCGCTCGTCATGTTCGGCTTCCTCGCCGGCAGGACGCAGCGAATCGGTTTCGCGACCGGCGTGTTGGTCTTGCCGCAGCGCCAGACTGCGCTGGTGGCTCGCCAAGCGGCCGACGTCGCGATCCTCTCGCGAGGGCGCCTCCGGATCGGGGTGGGCGCCGGCTGGAACCCCGTCGAGTACGAGGCGATGGGTGTCGACTTCATCGGCCGAGGGGCACGACTCTCCGAGCAGGTGGAGTTGCTTCGGGTGCTCTGGGCCGAGCCGGTCGTCGACTTCGCCGGCCGATTCGATCGAATCGATCGGGCCGCCTGCGTCCCCCGGCCGAGCTCGCCGATCCCGCTCTGGCTGGGTGGCTGGGCCGATGCTGCGTTGCGAAGGGCAGTTCGGCTTGCCGACGGGTTCATCTTCGCCGGCGCGCAGGAGGACGTGCTCGAGCGCTGGTCGGCGCTGCGCAACATGCTGGCCGCAGCCGGGCGCGATGCGTCCTCCTTCGGCGCGGAGGCGATAGTGCGCCCGTTTGCCGACGTCGCCGACGTGGCGCCCTTCCTCGAACGTTGGCGAGCTGCGGGTGGCACCCACGTCGCCCTCAACTCGATGGGCCTCGGTCTCGACTCGATCGAGGCACACGTCGACTACTTCGAGCGGGTCGCAGCACAACTGAGACTTGAGGGTTGGCTCCCCTGACCCGGCTTCAGACGTCGAGTTGTTCGACGAACGCTCGCGTGAGCGCCGGCCAGGACGCGAGTTGCGCAGGGCTGCGGGCAACGTGCGCGGTGGCGCACGGCATCACCTCGACGAGCGTGGACACGGTGTCGACTGGGTGCACCGGGTCGCCTGTCCAAGCGAGGATCAAGGTGGGCACCGACACGGTCGCGAGCACGTCGACGGGAGGCAGATTGGCGCGTGCGGCAGTACGGAACGCTACCGCCAGCCGGATTGGATCCAGCTGTGCGAGGCCGTCGAGCCGTGACGCGTAGAACGAATCAGGATCGTCGCGGAACGGGTCGGGCGGCGGCCGGCTCGTGACCATCGTGGCGAACGCTTCGTGCCCGATCCGGTCGACGGCATCGGCCACGGCTGCCCACGCATGGGCCTGGCGAGCGCGTGCCTCCCATGCCGTCGGGGGGATCGCCAGGATGAGGGCCCGAACCCGTTCGGGCGCGAGCGAGGCGACGTGCAGGCTGGCCGCGGCCCCCATCGACGCCCCGCCGGTGATGAAACGGTCGAATCCGAGCGCGTCGGCAACGCCCAGTTGGTCGCGGGCGAGCTCGTGCCACTCGTTCGTCGAGATCGCATCCGCCATGCGATCTCCCGAGCGCCCGTGGCCGGCAGCGTCGTACCGACACCAAGCGACGCCGGCCTCGGGCACACCGACGTGGGCGAACAGCGTGTCGAACGAGCGCTGACTGTTGAGGCCGTGCCCCCAGATCAGCGGCGCGCCGGATCCGCCGCACGACGCGACCAGCTCGACGCCGCGAATGTTGATCCGGAGGTCGTCGAACGCATCGGCTGGGTCAGGCTGGATACTTGTTCCCTTCAGGTCTCGATCGCTGCAGCGATGCAGTGAACGAGCTTGGCATCGTGCGTGAGTCCGCACTTAGACATGCCGGGTCCGGGCCCTGGGACATACTAATTTCAAGCCGCTCGGCCCCGGAGTGGCGCGCCGAGTGCAGGCTGGGGCGAGACAAGAAGGACGCGAGATGACGATCGAAGAAACCCTGCCGCGGACGCCGACACGACAGTTCACCCGATTGGCGGGTCGACTCGACGTCGACCCGTTCGCGGCTTACGGAGAGGTCGGTGCCGTCCCGCCGTTCTGGACTGAGTTCCCCGGCGACATCGACGGGTTCTGGGTCGTGACGCGGTACGAGGACATGCGCGAGCTGCTCCGCGACACGTCTGGCTTCACCGCTGCCGACAGCAACATTCCGCACTTCGTCATGCAGCATCCGCTGCTCCCGACCGAAGCCGACCCGCCGCTGCTCAACAAGCTGCGCGGTGTGCTGCTGCCGCACATGACGGCGGAGAAGATCGATCCCCTCGAGCACCGCATGCGCGAGGTCTGCCGGGAGTTGATCTCCGAGATCCGCCCGGCGGGCCACTGTGACGCGGTCGCCGAGTTCGCGAGGGTGTACCCGATCAAGATCTTCGTGGAGTTCTTCGGCCTCCCGGCCGAGCGACGCGAGGAGTTCCGCCAGCACGCCCAGACGTTTCTGCACTCGATCCCCGACCGGCCGACGTCATGGACTGCAATCCGGGGAATCGTCGTCGAGCAGCTGCTCGCCAAACGAGCCGATCCGACCGACGATCTGCTCAGCGCGATCTCTAACGCGCGCATCGACGGCGAGTTGATCGACCTCGACCTGGCCACCAACCTGGCGTCCACCGTGTTCCTCGGCGGCCTCGACACGCTGCCCTCGAACATCGCCTGGTCGCTGCGCTTCCTCGCCTCACATCCCGAGCATCGGCGCGAGCTCGTCGACAACCCTGGAGCGGTGCCGAACGCCGTGGAGGAGTTCCTGCGTTGCTTCTCCGTCGCCAATCCGCTGCGGCGCGCACTGCGCGACACGGAGATCGGTGGCTCGTTGATCCGCAAGAACGATCGGGTCTTCGTGCTCGTGTCGAACGGCAACCGTGACCCGCTCGAGTTCGATGATGCCAACGAGGTGCGCTTCGATCGCGAGAAGAACCGTCACATCGCATTCGGCGGCGGAGCACACCGCTGTCTCGGCTCCCATCTTGCGCGGCACGAGCTCGGTGTCGCCCTCGAAGAGTGGCATGCCCAGATCCCCGACTACCGCATAGCTGACGATTCTGCAGTGTCGTTCAGCGGGCCGATCCTCGCCGTAGAGACGCTTCCGCTCGTCTGGGACGTGTGAGCCGCGGAGTGGTGGTGTCGAACCGGCCAGGTGGGTGCGGAGCCCGATCGCGCCGCGCTCGGCGGTGAGCCAGTTGCCGGAGACCAACGTGGGCGGGCCTGTCGACGAGCTGGGGTCGGCTCATCGCGAGAACCGTGAGGTCAATGCGGAGCGCTGGCGCGAAATTCTGGAGTCGGCGCGCCTGGAGTTCATGGAAGTCGGCTACGCGGCAGCGCGGCTCCAGGACATCGCCCGACGCGCAGGCATCACCGCGGCCAGCCTGTATCACTACATCGAGTCCAAAGAAGATCTGCTGTATGAACTGATCCGATCGAGCCACGAGCGGAGCCTCGCTGCGGCGATTGCACTCCAAGACGATCCCACTGAAAGCGCCGCAGAGCGTCTTCGGACCCTGATCGTCGGGTGGGGAGCCTTCGCCAGGGAACTTCCGTTCGTCGTGCAGGACCGCGACAACCGCTTCCTCACCCCTGCGCACCGTCGGGTGATCGACGACCTTCGTCGCGAGGTCGTCACGACGGGCCGGGTCATCGTCGACCGAGGCATGCGCGACGGCACGTTCGATGCGTCGCTCGATCCGGCGGTGGTGGTGTTCAGCCTGTTCGGGCTGCTCAACGCGCCGCGGCAGTGGTACGGGCCCGAAATCAAGGTGCCGTTCGGTCCGACCTATGACTGGTTCGCCGAGGCTGTCATCGGCGCGCTGACGGAGCCGGGGGCGCGAGTGATGGCCGATCTCGCCGGCTCGTGAGTCTGTCCGTGAAGGCGGCGGCGAGGTGACGCGAAGTCAGCCAACCCTGCCGGCGCGCGCCGAGCAGTGCACGACCATGTCGGCAGGCCGCGAGAGGGAAATGCCGGGTGAGTAGGGGACTCTCAAGGCGCGTCATCGTGACCGGGGGAACGTATGGCATTGGAGCGAGCATCGTGGACCTGCTCGCCAATCGGGGGGTGACGGTCGCCAGCCTCGCGCGAAGCGCCGAACTCGGCCGGCGCCAAGCCGCCGAAGCGACCGCGCGGGGAGGTGGAGCGGTGCGGTTCTTCTCGTGCGACGTCGCCGATCGCGATCAGGTTGATCGAGCGGTTGACGACGCGGTGAGTTGGATGGGTGGCCTCGAGGGGCTCGTCCACGTCGCCGGTGTCGAGGTCGGCGCCCGGCCCGAGGACGTGACCGACGAGGGTTGGGCGTATGCCATGAGCGTCAACGCGACCGGCACGATGTTGACCAATCAGGCCGCGTTCCGGCACATGCGCGATGTCGGTGGAAGGATCGTCAACTTCGGGTCGGGGGCAGGAATCACCGGGCTCGCCCACAGTGCTGCCTACGCCGCATCCAAGGGAGCGGTCGCAGCGTGGACACGATCGGCGGCGAGTGCCTGGGGCCGTCATGACATCACGGTCAACATGATCTGCCCGGCAGTGGTCACGCCGATGTACGCGGAGCATCGCGCCCGCATGTCGGACGGTGAGCTGGCTGCGCACGACGCACGTATGGCGGAGCGGATCCTGATCGGCGGCAAGCTGGGCGATCCCGAGCGAGACGTCGCTCCGGTGGTCGATTTCCTCCTCGGCGAGGGAGCGCGCTTCATCACCGGCCAGACGATCCCGCTCGACGGCGGTGCCTTGATGGTGCGCTGACCAGCGATCGACGCGTCAGATCGGCAATGCCGGCGGGGTCGCCAGCCGTGCGCCCGCCAAGAACCCCCCGTCGGCGATCAGATCGCTCCCGGTGATGCCGATCGAGTCGGTCGAGGCGAAGAAGAGGACGACCGCGGCCATCTCCTCGGGCGACGACACCCGGCCGATCGCCGTCGAGGCCGGCTGAGACATCATCGGCGTGTCGACGGCACCGGGAAGCACACAGTTCACCCGGATACCGCTCGTGGCCAGCTCGGCGGCGGCCGTCTTGGTGAGTCCACGAACTCCCCATTTGGACATGACGTACGAACCCATCGTTGGGATGCCTCGGCAGCCGGCGACCGAGGCGACGTTGACGATCGACCCGCCGCCCTGAGCTGCCATCACGGGCGCGACCGCCTGGATTCCGAGCAACGGCCCGATCAGGTTGACGTCCAACATCCGGCGGGTGTCTTGGACTTGCTCTTCGAGCAGCGGCCGAGCCCACCAGACAGCTGCATTGTTGACCAGCGCGTCGATGCGACCCCACGCAGAGATCGTGGCCTCGACCACTCGAGCCCAGTCGTGCGCCGAGGAAATGTCGTGCGCCAGCACCAGCCCGCCGTCACCGAGCTCATCGCGCAGCCGCTCGGCCGCCGGTGAACTGACGTCGATGTCGGTCGCCACGACTCGCGCCCCTTCGGCGAGGAGCAGTCGGGCCTCGGCCGACCCCTGACCGCCCGCAGCACCTGTCACGATCACCACGCGCCCGGCGAACCTTGAAGAGCGGCTCATGCGGCGGACTCCGTGCGGAAGTGCGGGATCACGTACGTGCCCCACTGGCGAATCGTCTCCATGCAGGCCTCGTGGGGCACGGTGCCCATCTGGATCAGGCACATGATCTCATCGGCGCCGGCGTGCTGCAGGCGCTCGACGTACTCGATCGCCGTGCCGGCTGTGCCGTACGCGTGGTCGGTCGACCACACGATCGAGGCCATGTCGGGTAGGCCGATGCGTGCCTGCTTGACGCGTGCGAAGTCGGCCAGGGCAGCGACGTTGTCGTCATCGGCGGTATCGAGCGAAGGCGTTGGGGTTCCGAGCGACCAGTGGCCGATCGACTCCTCGAAGAACCGTTGACCGCGCACGCCGATCCGGCGTGCCTCCGCCGCGTCGTCGAGCACGATGGTCGGACAGAGTGCAGACAGGTGATCGTTGACCAGCGCGGGCGAGACGAACTTCGTGCCGTCTCGCGTGGCGCACGCCTCGTCGTATAGCTTGCGCATGTCGGCGACCGCCTCTGGCCCCTGGAAGCCGAGCACCAACGCCCCCACGCCGTACTCGGCGGCCTGGGCCACCGTCTCGGCGTGGCTGCAGGCAAGGAACAGCGGAGGATGGGGCCGCTGGATCGGGCCGGGGACGAGGTGGTGGGGACGGATCTCGAACGATTCGTGCCATTCGAATCGATCATCGAGCCACATGCGCGACACCATCCGGAGCGACTCCTCGACCTGTGCCTTGGTGGTGCTCTTGTCGACTCCGCAAAAGGAGGTCTCCTCCTCGGTGCCGCCGCGGCCGGCGCCGAGGTCGCGCCGGCCGCCCGAGAGGATGTCGAGCGTTGCCGCCCGCTCGGCCACCCGCACCGGATGGTTGTAGTTGAACGCCATGCACACGACCCCGTGCCCGATGCGGATCCGCGACGTCCGCGCTGACACGTGCGACAAGAACACCTCAGGAGCGCTCATGTGGGCATACCACTTGAGTCCGTGATGCTCGACCGCCCAGACGCGGTCGAACCCCATCCCCTCGGCGTAGACAGCCTGCTCGACACAGCTCAACAACGTCCTCCGCTCACCCTCCGGACTCGTGTCGGCGGTCTGAGCTTCGAAGATCATCGAGAATTTCACGGACATCCTTTCCCGCTTGCCCCCCTGGCATCGGCGCGGCTGATCGTCCTCTTCTAACACCGGCTCCCCGGGCAGTCAGTTGGACGTCGAGCGCTCGACGAACGGGAAGCGACGACCAACCGCGCCCGCCAAGCACCGGACGGCTACGTGGGTACCTTGGCTCATCGGACAGCCGTGGCGTGTGAACCACCGCGTGGTGTCCGAACGTCGTGTCCCACCGAGGAGAGGTTGCAGTGTCCGATTCGTTCGGGATCGCCAACGGTCCGCAACTCGACGTGGCGGCGCTGCTCGACCCCGAGCTGGCCGAGGTCGCCCAGCTTGAGGTGCTACAGCACCTGAGCGGGCCGATGCTGCCCGCGCTGCGCCAGGCGATGCGCGGCGCGCAACCGCCCCTGTCGAACCCCGTCGTCCGGAGCGACCACATCTTGGACGGAGTTCGACCGGCTGCGATCCGAGTCCACCGTCCGAGGGACGTTTCCGGACCCCTGGCCTGCGTCGTGAGCATGCATGGCGGCGGTTTCGTGCTGGGGCACTACGGCATGGACGACACACTGTTCGATCGATGGTGCCCCGATCTCGGCATTGTCGGCGTGTCGGTCGACTACGGGTTGGCGCCCGAATGCCCTTACCCCGGCCCCCTGGAGGACTGCTTTGCAGCGCTCGAATGGACGGTTGAGCACGCCGACGAACTGGGCGTCGATCGAGCACGGATCGGGCTGCACGGCCTGAGCGCGGGGGGTGGACTCGCCGCCGCCGTTGCCCTGCTCGCCCGTGAGCGCGGCGGACCCCCACTTGCATTCCAAATTCTCGACTGCCCCATGCTCGACGATCGCCAAGTGACGTTCTCGAGTCGCCTGCCAGGGCTCCACGTGTGGAGCCGGGAGACGAACCGGTTCGCCTGGCAGGCCTATCTCGGTTCCCTCTACGGCGCCGACGATCTCCCCGCCACGGCGGCACCCGCACGTGCCGCGGATCTCACGACGCTCCCACCGGCGTTCCTGTCCGTGGGAGCCATCGACGGGTTTCACGACGAGGTCGTCGACTATGCGGTACGTCTCAACCACGCAGGGGTGCCAACGGAGCTCCACGTGTATCCTGGGACACCACACGGCTACCAAGTGGTCGCAACGTCTTCGGTGACGCGACGTGCGTTCACCGACAAGACCGAGTGGCTGCGTCGAACGACTGCCGTGGCCGGCTAACCCCCGGGTCAGGAGCTGACTGGGCTGTCGAGAGCAGCCACCTCGCGGGCGATCTGCCGCTTGTTCGGCTTGCCGCTCGGCAGGCGTGGCACGTCATCGGCCTCGCGCTGCACGATGCGCGCTGGCACCTTGAACGACGACATCTGTGATCGCAGCGCAGCCCGCAGACCATCGAGATCGAGCGGCTTCCCATCGGCGGACACCACCACTGCGGCAACCTCTTCCCCCCGGCTCGGATGGGGAATGGCGAACACATACGCAGCGGCGACACCCGGCAGACTGATCAATGCGTTCTCGACCTCGAGTGGGGAGACGTTCGCGCCGGCGCTCTTGATCATCTCGCTGTAGCGACCCGTGAAGTAGATCTGGCCCTCCTCGATGTACCCGCGGTCACCCGTGTGATACCAGCCGTCGGCGTCGAAGACCTCCTCGCGCTCGCGCCGGTAGAGGCCGGCCGTGAGGCCGAACCCTCGAACGCAGAACTCGCCCTCTTCGCCCTCGGGCACGGGTCGTCCCGTGACGGGGTCGATCACCTGGTAGTCGAAGTACTCGGGGTTCCGGTGCATGCCGAACGTCTCGGTCATGCCCATGTTGATCGGATCGCCCTTCGACGAGAACCACTTCGGTGGTCTGCTCGGCGCCACGAGCGACGACAGGTCGGCGGCCGAGTAACCGGGGTGTCCGCGCAGCGTGTCGACGAGCGTCGGCCAGCCGGCGACGTGCGTGACGCGCTCGCGTTCGATCAGCATGAGTGCCTCGCCCGGCTCGAATCGCTCCTGCGACACGATCTTCGACCCGACGTGCATGCTGCCGAGCAAGCTCTGCGGACCGCCGACCCAGAAGAACGGCATCGCCATGAGCACGCACACACCTTCGGTGGATGAGCCCAGGCCCAGCCCCGTCGACGGATGCACCTTGCGTACAGCCGTGCCGTGGGTGTGCAGTACCGCCTTCGGCTCGGCGCTCGTGCCGGACGTGAAGATCGCAAGCAGCAGATCGGCTGGGACGACCTGGCGTTCGACTGCTGCCAGCAGCGATGGCGGCGCCAAAGGGACGTCTCCCACCAGGTCGGCGAGGGAACCGTCGAGCGGAACGGCCTCCGCCCACGGCAGGTTGGTCGCCCCGGTGATCCATATCGAGCGCAGGTAGGGGACGTCGAGCAATCTCAACTGTGTGTCGTCCTGCTCGAGCAGTTCCGGGAACGCTTCGAGCAGGTCGGCGTCGAAGTCGCGCCCGAGCATGTTCGGCGGCGCGATCAGCACGCTCACGTCGGCATTTCGCGCGGCGACGCGTAGCTCCGCCGGCCGGTAGGTGGAACTGAACATCATCGAGATCGCACCGATGCGGGCGACCGCGAGAAACGCCACGACGAAGTCGGGGCTCGAGGGGAGGATGATCCCCACACGCGACCCCTTGCCGACCCCATCGGCGAGCAGTCTGCGCGCCAAGATCGCGGACCGGCGCTCCGCGTCGGCGAAGGTCAACCGGTCCGACGCCGACACGACATGGTCGCGGTCGCCGAACCGCTCGACACTGCGGTGCAGGAGGTTGGGAACCGTCGGAACGAATTCGAGCTCGGGTGCGCGCACTGCTGATGTCCTCCGTCTGCTGCGACACGTCGTACGACGTGCGGTCAAGGCCGGCGTGTGCTCGACCTCTCGCTCCGGCCATCGTGTCAGAGCCGGTGGCAGACGAACCTGTCCCGAGCTGCGGTCCAGTTGGACACCGGTGCGCTCGCCCATCGGAGATGACTGCGGGTTGCATTTGGTCGGTGCCCGACTGTGACGCCGGGCATGATCGGTACCGTCCCGCCGTCTGGTCGAGTGGCGGGAGAGTCATGGCACGCAGCACCCGATTCCGTGAGTCGTGCGTCGAACGGTCCGACCGATGAGCGGCGATCGCACCGCAGATGCTGCGCTGCGGGCCGCGCGTGCCCGTTACGCAGATGAGCGCGTGCGCCGGATCAGACCCGACGGCATGCAGCAGTTCGCCTACCTCGACCCGTCGGTCGACCCTGCGGCGCCGCCCGTCGCCCGCGAACCGATCGACGATCGGGTCGATGTTGTGGTCATCGTTACGGGAATCGCGGGCCTCGTGGTCGGAGCCCGCCTGCGCCAGGCGGGGCTGGGGCGGATTCGCCTCGTCGACCGTGCCGGCGGTGTCGGGGGTACCTGGTATTGGAACCGGTATCCGGGGGCACAATGCGACATCGAGTCGTACGTGTACATGCCGTTGCTCGACGAGCTCGGCGTGGTACCCACCGAGAAGTACGCGCATCAGCCCGAGATCGAACGGCACCTACGGCATTGAAGCCCTATTACCGGCTGCTCTGCAAACGACCCGGTTTCCACGACGAGTACCTCGCGACATTCAACCGCCAGAACGTCACCTTGGTCGACACACGGGGTGCCGGCGTCGAGCGAATCACCTCCGGCGGCGTCGTCGTTGACGGGATGGAGCATCAGGTCGACGTGATCGTGCTCGCGACCGGCTTCGACGCGGGACGCGGCATTCTCTCGTCAGCGGGTATCGACATCGTCGGCCGTGCTGGTCGCGCGATGACAGCGGCGTGGGCCGACGGTATGCGTACCTTCCACGGACTGCAGTCGCACGGATTCCCGAACTGCTTCCTGCTCGGCCTCACGCAAACGTCCGGATCGATCAACTACGTTCACAACGTCGAGGTGCAGGCTGCGCACATTGCGTATGTCGTCGGTGAAACCCTTCGGAGAGGGGCGGTCACCGTCGAGGCCACGGCTGAGGCCGAGGCGGCGTGGGTCGAGCAAGTCCGGTCGATTGTGCCACCAGCGGTCCGAGAGTTTCTCCAGTCGTGCACGCCGGGGTACTACAACAACGAGGGTGACATCGACGACCCGAACCGATTCGGGGGGCAGAACGCGCTGATCGGCCCGGTCGCATTCTTCGACCTCCTGCGAGCTTGGCGCGAGGCAGGCGATCTGGCCGGCCTTGAACTGCGCTAACTCACGACTTCCGTGTGCGATGGCGGCGCGCCGGGCGTCAGCGATCGTCACGCATCGCTCGACGGCGAGCCGTGAACACTTGCTCGACGCGATACGCCTCGAGCGGCAGCAGTGACTCAGTCACGTCGATCATCTGCTTGGCGAGTCGCATCGTCATCGGGTCCTTCGCGGCCAGCTCGGCAGCCATCTTGGCAGCGACGCCAGCGAGCTCGGAGCGATCGACGAGCCGGGCGACCGCGCCGGACGCCAGCAGCTGGTCGACCGGGCAGCGCTCTGCAGTCAGGTAGAGGTGTCGGGCGCGGCGGTCGCCGACCAGTGCAACGAGGTGGCGGTAGGCACCCAGCAGACCCACCTCGATCTCGGGGGTCTGGATCCACGACTCCCTGACGGCGACGATGATGTCGCACATCGACAGGAGCGAGACACCTCCGCCGACAGCTGGCCCGTTCATCGCCGCGACCACCGGAACGGGACAACGACGAATTGCTTCGAGCATCTCGCGCGGTACGCGGCCCGGGTCGGGATCGTGGGTTGCGGACGCGGCGAACGAGCGCAGGTCCTGGCCTGCGGAGAACGCTCGGTCGCCGGCGCCGGTGAGCACGACGGCTCCCACCTCCGGCCGGTCGACGACGCCTGCTAGCGCTCGACGGAGCTCACTCGCGAGGTTCCCGTCGATCGCGTTCACCGGTGGTCGATCGATCGTCAAGGTCAACACGCGACCTCTCAGCTCACAGTGGAGCATCGAGACGCCTCCGCAGCGTGAGTGTCCAACTGGCGCGCGAATGCCGTGATGCGATGCTCGCCCGGTGATCCGCCACATCGTGTTGTTCAACTTCGTCGAGGGCACACCCCCCGAGCGCATCGACCAGGTCGAACGGGACCTGCTCGCGTACGTGGAGCCGCTGGACGGCGTGCGTTCCTACGTGATCGGTCGCAACGCCGGCCTGACCCCCACCGCGTTCGAGTTCTCGGTGGTCGCCGAGTTCGACGACGAGGCGGCATTCGTCGCCTACGCACGCGGTGACCGCCACCTCGAGATCGTCCGCGAGCTCGCCGAGATCGTGGGCGAGCGAGCCTCCTCGCAATCGCGCCTGGACTGATCGTCGCCGCCCATGAGCGGGAGGGTCGGAACGAATGGGTTCGGTGAGCACATCTGCCTCCGGGTGGTGGTCGTGGGCCATCATCGTCCCGCGCGCCGCGACGGTGCTTTTCCGCTGTTGGACACTCCCGGGCGAACGCACTTGACGGAATTGACCGCCCGCTGCCATCCTGGCTAACTGAGATTAGATCGTCGCGGGGGCGGCGGAACGGGGGAACGGTGGCCTACTCGGAAGAGTCCGTGGTCGAGCCGGGAGCGAGCGCAGAGACGGCGTCGTCGACCGAGCCGATCCGATGCGTGGCGGTCAGTGCGGTCGCCAGTGATCACCCGCTGCGAACGTCAGGCGTATCGGCCCATCGGGTCACCGCCCTGTGCGAGCGGCCCGACGCATGGTTGCCGATCCTCGTCTCCGCACGGACCAACCACGTGATCGACGGGCTGCATCGGCTCGCCGCCGCGGAGCGGATCGGTGTGACCATCGTCCGTGCCGAGTTCTTCCACGGGTCGCCGGCACAGGAAGTGTGTGAGTTCATCCGACGTAACGGGGACGCGTTCGACTTGAGTCGCGAGCACCGACAGCAGGCATTGCGAGAAGTGCTCGACGAACACCCTGAGTGGGCCGACCGACGTATAAGTGAGATGTGTGGGATGTCACCCAAAGCCGTTGCCAGGGTGCGCCAACGAATCGTGTGCGGCGACGCTGGTACCACCTCCAGAGTCGGACGCGATGGACGGTCGCGGCCGGTCGACCCCGTTCGCCAGCGAATCCTCATCGTCGAGGCGTTGCGCGAGGCCCCCGAATCGTCGCTTCGCATGATCGCTCGCGAGCTGGGTGTGTCGCCGGAGACGGTGCGACGCGTGCGCCTGCAGCTCGAGGACGACCGCAACCTCGCGACGCCGTGCGACACCCGTTCCGACATCGTCATCCGCGCAGAGACGCAGCATCACAATGCGCCGCCCCGGTCGTGGAACGACGACCATGCCTTCCAGTCGCGCGTGGAAGGTACCGAAACGGTCGAGTTCCTCGAACGTACTCGGGTGTGCGAGCAGGATGTAACGAGGTACGCCCAAGCGGTGCCGCTCAGCCGGGTCTACGAGATCGCCGACGAGGCACGCCGCCGGGCGGCGGTGTGGGCGCGTCTGGCCGACAGCGTCGAGACCCGCGCCCGGGTGCATGCCCGGCGCTGAGCGACGCCGTCAACGCTCGCGGCGCGCTCGTTCGATATCGCGATGCAACTGGCGTACCAACTCGTCGATGGACGAGAACCGCTGCTCGGGTCGCAGCCATCTGGTGAAGGCGACGTCGATCGTCGAACCGTAGAGATCTCCGTCGAAGTCGACCAGGTGCGCCTCCACGAGCCGCTCACCGTCGTGCTCGACGGTTGGTCGCACGCCGATGTTGACGGCTGCTGCGTACCGACCACCGCCGGGCAGCGTCACCGTCGCCGCATACACGCCCGAGCGCGGAATCATGCGATGGGCATCGCCGAGGTTGGCGGTGGGAACGCCGATCGTCCGGCCGAGCCCGGCGCCGTGCACGACCTGCGCTCGCAACGTGAACGCCCTGCCGAGCAACTCGTTGGCGACGCCGATCGCTCCGTCGTGGAGCGCTCGGCGAATTCGGTCAGTGGACACGCTGAAACCGTCGGAACCGTGCCAACGGGAGGCCTCGTGCACCTCGACGACGCCAACCCTTCTCAACACATCACGTAGCATCGGCCGACTGGCTTGCGGAGCGTCGTCAGGGCAGGCGATCACCACCGTCGCGGGCTGGATCGCCGCCATGACGACTCGCAGTGACTCGGCCCCGGAGTCGACATCGGTGAGCTGGCCGATGTGACATGCGAGCACCCGCGTCGCCCCGAGACGGACGAGCGATTCGCATCGCTCGGCAACCGGCATCAGCTGGTGCTGGCGGTCGCCGTCGTCAAGCACGAGCGCCTGCAGTGGCAAGGTACGCCGTGTGGCAACAGCGCGCGCCTCATCGACAAGCTGCCGGTGGCCGCGGTGCAGACCGTCGAACCGTCCGGCAACCAGTACGAGCTGCGGTGCGGCCGGGTCGCCTCGCCAGCCGCTACGACCCGTGGCCTCGTGGCCGTTCACGTGAGTTTGCCTCCTTGCCGACCGGTGCCCGAGTGCACGAAGAAACTAGGAGGCTCACGCTCGAAGCATTCGCGATCGCCGGTTGGACGACGTCGGGCTGGGTTCCTCGCCTGCCCGTCACTCCAAGGCGTGTATGACTCACGCGGCGAGATGCTCGACGCGGCGCGCGCGATCGTCGCAGCCACCGCAGAGTGCTCAGTCGAGGCGGTGCGAATGATCAAGCGGATCATCCGGACGTCCCGGGAGATGACCGTCGAACAATCCGAGTCCGTGCAGCTGGCACTCGAGCAGGCACGCTTCGATCGCCAGTCGTTGCGCGACTGACGGCTCCTACACGACGTGCGGTGGGCGGACCTCGACGGGGCGCTGGTAGGACACGTCGGTGCGATCCCAGGTGCCGCGTGTGAACCATTGGAGGTGGTCGGAGCTCATGTCCGTTGGGCTCGGCAGGGGCACGGTCCACTCCATGACGACCCGTCGCCGTTTGATCGCCCATCGGCCGTTCTCGCGTGTCATGTAGTCGATGTATCGGCCGCCCGCGGCCTGGATGGCAGGAACTGCTCGGAGCTCACCGAAGAACAGGTAGTGCGTCTCGCAATGGGCTTCGTCGCCACGCAGGTCGACGACGTGGTTCAGCACGAGATGCTGGTGCACGGTGTAGTTGAAGTGCACCCCGGCATCGGTCGGCGATCCGTTGCACCACTCGATGAAGTCGGATGCAGTGCCACGAAACGTGCCGTGGTCGTCGTACCCGTCGGGGTGATAGGCGGTCGCGATCAGCTCCGGGTCGTGGCGATCCATGCCCCTGGCGCAGCGGCAGATGCAATCCCAGATGTCTTGTCGATCGACCAGCTCCTGCAGACGTGACGAGGTCGGGGCGGAATCGGTGTGGTCGGTGTGGCTCATGGGGCGAGTCCCTTCACGAACTGTTGCGGGCGAGCTGGTTGAAGGGAAGGTCGCGGTCGGAACCCGGCTCGCGGGGCAATCCGAGCAGCCGTTCGCTGATGATGTAGCGCTGCATCCCGTTGCTGCCACCGGCGATCGTGCCCCCGCGGCTCTCCAACCACTTCGTGCCGACATTGTCGGTCCGGGGCGACGCTCCGTCCCATCTCTTCGGCCACGATCACGGCATCGGCCACCGGCCGACCCGACAGCGATCCGCCTCCCAGCCGCTCGGGAACGAACAGCGATGTCCAGCCGAGGGCGGCGGCCTGCCGCCACCACGGACGGTCGAAACCCTCGGGCGATTCGTAGAGCGCTCGTACGTCGGCGAGCGTCGCACGGTCGTCGAGGAAGCGCCGTGTCGTGTCCCGGAAGAGCTCCTGATCGCCAGTCAGTTCGAGGTGCATGGACGACTCGTTCCCCCGGGATGCGTGCTGGACATGGTGATCATTCTTTGCCTTTGTCCATCAAGGCCATCCGTTCCTGGCTGATCTCGGTGTCGAGCCGTCGCTCGATCTCCTCTGGCGTCCAGCGGTCGCTGGCGAACATGGAGCGCACCTCACGCGGCTGGTTCCACACAGCGATCTTGTTGCCGTTTGCCGTGTACACCTGGCCGGTGACGTGTCGCGCCCTGTCGGAGACGAGGTACACGGCGAGCGGGGCGACATCCTCCGACTGGCCGATGTTGCTCGCCGCCTTGACGGTGAGACTCATCGGGCCCGTCCAACTCTGCGCTTCGTCCATCATCCGCGTGAATGCGGCGGGCGCGATGGCGTTGGCTGTGATGCCCTCATCGCGGTAGGTGAGGGCTGCGCTGCGCACCAGGGAAACGATGCCGCCTTTTGCCGACGAGTAGTTCGGTTGAGCGACCGTGCCGACGTAGCTCGCCGATGTGTACGCCAGCAACGAGCCGGTCTGGCGGGCGCGCATCGCCGGGAGCGCCGCTCGGAACATCGTGAACGTGCCGGTCAGATGGACGGCGAGCACGCCGGTCCACTCCTCCTCCGTCATCTCGTGGAGCGGGTTCGGCCGAAGGATTCCGGCTGCGCAGATCACGGCGTCGAGCTGCCCGTAGGTGTCGACGGCGGCCGAGACGATCTGCTCGGCCCCGGTAAGCGTGGTGACGGAGGTGCTCATCGCGGTGGCCGAGCCCCCCCGCGCGGCGATGCCGTCGGCGACCTCCTGGGCGACGGCTGCCTCCGGCGACTCGCCGCGCACGGTGACGCCGTTGTCGGCCACCACGACGTTGGCGCCCGCCCCGGCACAGGCTTCGGCCGCCGCGCGGCCCAACCCGCGGCCCGCGCCGGTCACGATGACGGTTCGCCCCTCGAGGTATCCGGTCACGACGTGCCCTCCGGGATCCCGGCGGCGGAGCGGAGATCGCCTTCATGGATCACGCCGAGGCCCTCGAGTGCGGCGCCATACCCGAGCAGATCCACTGCGGTGCGACGCAGCTCGTGGGTGAACAGCAGCCGGGTGTACCGCAACACGAGCGGGTTCTGCTGGATCAGCTCGCGGGCGAGCTCCCACGCCCGATCGAGGAGTGACCCGCGCTCGTGCAGTTCGTTGACCAACCCGAGGTCGAGCGCCTCTTGCGCCGACAACACCTGACCGGTGAGGAGAAAATAGCGGGCTCGGTTGAGGCCGAGCAGCAGCGGGAACACGAAGTTGACGCTGTCGCCTGGGAGCATGCGGTTGCGGAAGTGCGCTGAGTCCTGGAAGCACGCGTCCGGGGTGGCCAACACGATGTCAGCGAGCAGCGGAATCTCGGGGTGCCGGTAGGCGGGCCCGTTCACGCAGCTGATCACGATCGCGTCGAGGTTGAGCAGGTTCGTGGTCAGCATCATCCCTGCACGGATGGTGGAGTCCCATTGGAGCGCGGTCGACGAGGGGAACGTGCCGGGTGAGGATGCGGGGCCGGAGAACTGCTCTCCGGTACCCGTCATGATGATCACCTTGTTCACGGGATCGCGATGGATGTCGGAGAACGCCTGCCCGAACTCGTAGTGGGGCCCGCGGCCCCACATCAGCGGGCCGTCGTCGGTGTGGAACCGCAGCTCGAGGATGCCTCCTTCCCGGTGCATCTTGATCGTCGAGTACCGGTCCTTGTAGTCGTCGAACGATGTCGTCATCGGTGAACCTTCCAGGGATGGTTGGAGTGAACGGAAATGCCGGAAATGCGAAGCTGTGAGCGGTGAGTGAATCCGCTGGTCAGCTGAGCGTCCAGGTGGCGCCACCTTCCAACGGGATCAACACCCCGTTGATGTAGGAGGCCGCAGGGGCGAGCAAGAAGCAGATCGCCACAGCAACCTCTTCGGGTTCGCCGACGCGAGGGATCGGATATCTGGAGATGTGCTCGCGCACGCGCTCGGACGTCATTGCCTTGGCGATGCGTTGCGTGTTGGTGTACAGGGGGGCGACGGCGTTGACGCGCGGGCGTCCCCGGTGCTTGACCGCGTGGTGACGCATCAGCCCGGCGATCGCCGCCTTGGCTGCGGGGTACCAGTCGGCCATGTCGTCGCGCACCCAGAGGTTGCCCGCGACCGACGACGAGTACGTCATGCTGATGGCGCTGTTGGGATAGTTGGCGACGAATCCGTCGGCCACCATCGCGTACGAACCGACGGCGAGCGCGACGCCGGCAGCGACGTCGAGCGGAGTACGCGCGGCGGGTCCGGCATTGTTCACCAGGTACTGAACCGGAGCGTCGAACCCACGGGTGGTCGCCCACGCGGCATCGATCGCATCTTGTGTTGAGAGGTCGGCGACGACTCCATGACAGACGCCGCCCGCCGCCGAGATCTCCTTGGCCAGCACGTCGAGGTTGGCCTCGTCGATATCCCAGGCGACCACGGTGACGCCGGCACGGGCCAACATCAGCGCGGTGGCGCGGCCGATTCCGAGTGCAGCCCCAGTGACGACGGCGTGCTGCCCGGCCTCGAAACCGAGCCCGGACACATCGATTTGCATGCCTTCGGTCCTTTCCTCATCGATTCTGATTTTGCCTGCGGAAGCCGCGGTCGCCCTGTCTCCGTGCGACCGTCCGTCGAGTGCCGAGTCCGCCGCGCGGCGCTCCGTGAGGTTGCCACTTCGTTCGATGGCGAGCGAGCGGTGACCAACTGTGGCGACCAGTGTGGATCCCCGATCGCGCAGCGCGATTGGCGGTGCCGTGGCAGTTGGACAACACCCGAGGTGCTCGCGCGCGCGTCGCCCGCAATCGTGGCCTCGGCACCAGCCCTGACCAGGCATGACGAACCGAGGGCGCCGCCGCGCGCACCGCGGCCGCGACCAACTCCGCTCCCTGGCCAGCCGCTTCCGGCGCATGCCAAGCTGACTTTGGCGTCGGCCGAAGGGGCGGAGACGCGCACGAGAGGAGTTGGCATGGATTCGCAGGCACTGGCCGGCAAGATCGTCCTGGTGACCGGAGCTGCGCGCTCGATCGGCGCCGAGATGTCGACGTACTTCGAGGAACACGGGGCGACGGTCGTGCGGACCGACATCGACGACGGCGGTCGCGACGTGCGCCGGTTGGATGTCACCTCGGCAGGGGACTGGGCCTCGGTCGTCGCCGATGTGAAGGCGGACCACGGCCGCATCGACGGCCTCGTCAACAACGCGGCTGTACTGTTCCAGGCAGGCCCGTTTTGGGACGAGACCGACGAGCAGTTCGCGCGAATGCTCGACGTCAACGTGATGGGAACGTGGCTCGGGCTGCAAGCGGTGACCCGGGTCATGGCCGAGCACGGTGGGGGGTCCGTCATCAACTTCTCCTCGACCTCCGGCATGATGGCGGCTGCACCGTTCACCGGGTACGGCACGACACGTTGGGCCGTGCGCGGGCTCACCAAGCACGTCGCGATGGGTTTGGCCGCCCACAAGATTCGTGTGAACTCGTTGCATCCGCACGGCATCGCCCAGAGCGCGATGGTCGAGATGTTCTCGCCGCAGAAGCCCAAGCGCGAGGCCGACCGCTTCCGCAAGCAGCAGGGACAGTCGAACCCGATGGGACGTCTCGGGAGCTACGACGACGTGTCTGCGATGGCGACCTTCCTGCTCTCGGACGACGCCACATGGATCACCGGGCGGGAGTTCGTGCTCGACGGCGGTGCCAGTTTGGCGACCAGCCAGTGAGCGCTCCTCGCGTCGTCACCGAGGGGCTGGGGTTCATCGAGGCCCCACGCTGGCGCGCCGGGCGCCTGTATTACTCCGACTTCTCCGCCCGGACCGTGAGCTCGGTCGACGTCGATGGCCACGTCGTCCGCCACGCCTACGTCGCCGGCCAGCCGTCGGGCCTCGGGTTCACCCCTGACGGCGCCCTGCTGGTGGTGTCGGTCCATGAAGGTCTCCTGCTCCGAATCGACGAGTCCGGGCCGTCGGTGTTCGCCGACATCGGCTCGACCTACCGTGGAAATCTCAACGACATGCTCGTCGACACGGCCGGGGGAGCGTACGTCTCGGCATTCCCGCAGCACGTCGTGGGTGCGGCCACAGGGCAGGTTCACGGCGAACCGTCCGTACCCCTCCTACGTGTCGACCCCGACGGAGCGGTGTCGGTCGCGGCCGACGATCTGGGCATCCCGAACGGCATCGCCTTGACCCCCGACGGCCGCACCCTCATCGTCGCCGAGACGATGCGCAACGTCCTGACGGCATTCGACGTCGCCGACGACGGCCGGCTCAGCGGTCGACGCGAGTTCGCTCCCACCGGGAACCGCAAGCCCGACGGCATCTGCCTCGACGCTGACGGGGCGGTCTGGTTCGGGAGCCCGTTCACGTCGGAGTTCGTGCGGGTGGCAGAAGGCGGCGAGGTGCTGGCCGTGGTCGACACACCCGGGCGTTGGGCGGTCTCGTGCGCTCTCGACGACGGCGGGTCGCGGCTGTGGTGCGCCACGGTCGAGGTGACGCTCGACCAATACCGCAACGGGGAAGGTCGCGGGGCGATCGAAGTCGTCTCGATCTGACGCCTGAGGAGAAACATGCAACCCTGGATGTTCGACGCCGACAACCACTACTACGAACCTGAGGACGTCTTCGACCGGTACGGCGATGCCACGGTCAGAAAGTTCGTCAGGTGGATTGCCGATGGCCACCGCCGGCACCTCATGTTCGGCTCGCGCATCGGAACGGCGATCCCGAACCCGACCTTCGATCCGATCGCCAAGCCGGGAGCTTTCCACGCGCGCCTGAAGGAGCTCGAGACCGGCTCCGGTGAGCGGGTGCTTTCGTCGCAGGACCGTCGGCGTTATGGCGAGCTCGAGCCGCTGCCACCGGAGTATCGCGATCGTGCGCGACGCCTGGAGGTGATGGACCGCCAAGGACTCGAACGGGCAATCCTTTTCCCGACGCTCGGCGTCGGCGTCGAGGGCCTGATCGACGACCCGGCGATGACGTACCGCGTGTTCGAGGCGTTCAACCGGTGGCTCGAGGAGGACTGGGGATTCGCTCACGAGAACCGGCTGTACGGAGCTCCTCACGTACCGCTGGTTGACCCCGATCTGGCGGCTGCGGCCGTCGAGTCGCTGGTGGAGCGCGGTGCTCGACTCATTTCGGTGCGGCCGGGGCCAGCCGACGGGCGATCACCTGCCGACCCGGTCTGGGACCCGTTCTGGGCGCGGGTGAACGAGGCCGAGGTGCCGGTGTGCTACCACGGGTACGCTGGGCCCGATGCCTACGACGCGGCGTTCGAGCTGCTGTGGGAGCGCCAGACGCCGAGCGATCGGAGCTACCAGGGGGTGCTTCGGCATGCCTGGCGTGACTCCCGACCCGTGCTCGACACACTGATCGCACTGATCCTCGGCAATCTCTTCGGGCGGTTCCCGAACGTGCGGATCGCCTCCGTCGAGCTCGGCTCGGCGTGGGTGCCGTACTGCCTGCACGTGCTCGATCACGCTGGCGCACTGCTCGATCGGAGCATCTCGGCGTTCGGCACCGCAGTTGATGAGCGCCCCTCTGAAATCTTCAAGGAGAAGGTGTTTGTCTCACCGTTTCCGGAGGAAGACGTCGTCGGGCTGATCGAGCTGCTCGGCGACCGGCGAGTGCTGTTCGGGTCAGATTGGCCGCACCCGGAGGGCAACGTCGTGCCTGGCGACTTCGGCGCGTGCCTGGCGGGGCTCGGCGACGACACGGTTCGTCGAGTGATGCGCGAGAACTCGATGGAGTTGCTCGGCGTGAGCTGACCTCCCGACGCTAGATCGCGAAGCCCCCGAGCTTGACGTCGAGGTACTCGGCAATACCTTCCCGGCTGCCTTCCCGGCCGAAGCCAGAGTCTTTGATGCCGCCGAAGGGCGCCGATGCCGAGGTCGGGTTGACGTCGTTCACGCCCACGATGCCGAATCGCAGACGCTCGAAGGTTCGCACAGCGATCGACAGGTTGCGCGGAGGTCACTCCGTCGAGCACGGTCGGCGTGTAGCAATGGCCGGCATCGTGGGGAGCAGTGGTCAGCCGTGATCCGTTTGTCAGCACGTGGGCGCCGAGCGCCTGGGCATCTTCGACCTGGGCTGCGACCTTGTTGACCGCGATCGCTCCGACGAGCGTGTCGACGAAGGCATCGCGTGCGCTCGTGTGCATGCAGCAGCGGTTCGGGCTGCTGCGACGGCTGTCGACGCGTCGGGGGCGTCACCATCGGGCACCGACCACAGGACATCGCCGGTAGCGGGGTTGATGACGTCGAAGCTGCGCCCCGAACAGGCTTCAAGCCAGGCACCTCGGATGTAGATACTCCGAAAATGTACGGGCCTGCCCAGCGGCGACTCGGTGCGGCAGCTGTCCAACCGTGACGGCGGGCGCCGTGCGTACCGTGACGGCGTTCGGGGGACCGACCAAGGGGGTTTGCAGATGTCGGACGTGTTGAGCTCATCGACCGAGCGCGCAGAGCGTTGTCCGGTCCGACACTTTGACGGAGGGTCGACCAAGCACGTCGATGCGGACCCCTTCGCGACGCTCGCAGATTTCCGTGAGGTCGAACCGTTCTGGACTTCGGACGACCCGACCGAGTCCGACGGGTATTGGGTCGTCACCCGCTTCGACCAGGTTCGCGAGGTCCAGCAGGACTACACGACGTTCAGCCACGCCAACGTCGACCCGCGGTACGCAGCGAATCCGCTGATGCCGACCATGTTCGACCCGCCCGATCAGGTCAAGCAGCGCGGCATCGTGTTGCCGTTGCTGACGCCCGCGGCGATTGCGCCGTTGGAACCCCGCATGCACGCAGTGTGCCGTGAGCTGATCTCATCGTTCGTCGCACGCGGCGGATGCGACGTCGTGGCCGAGTTCAGCCGTCGCTATCCGATCGCAATCTTCGGTGAGCTGTACGGCCTGCCCGAAGACCGGCGTGAGGAGTTCCGCCAACTCGCGGAGATGTTCCTTCACGAGGAGGGCCGGCAGCACGAGGCGTGGACGCAGATCATCGCGATCATGCGCGACGAGATCGAGCAACGCCGCACCACGCCGCGCGACGACATGCTGAACGGCATCTCGCACGGGCGCATCGACGGCGACCTGATCTCGATCGACGAGGCGGTCAACCTCGCGTCCACGGTGTTCATCGGCGGCCTCGACACATTGCCCTCCAACATTGGCTGGACCCTTCGCTACCTGGCCGATCACCCCGAACAACGACGGTTGCTTGTCGAGCAGCCCCAGCTCATCCCGGGCGCCGTGGAGGAGTTCTTCCGGGTGTTCCCGGTCGTCGTCCGCAACGCCATGGTGCATGCCACTCGCGATGTGGAGTTCCACGGTGCCAACATCCGCAAGGGCGACGGCGTGTTCACGTTCCTCGCTCTGGCCAACCTCGACAGCGCCGCCTTCGACGATCCGCTACGTATCGACTTCGCGCGCCCGCGCAACCGACACGTGGCGTTCTCGATCGGGTCGCACCGCTGCCTCGGTTCGCACCTGGCCCGGCACGAACTGGCGGTGGCCCTCGAGGAGTGGCTCACCGCCATACCGGACTTCTGGATCGCCGACCAGGGTCGCGTCGTGTATCACGGCGGCCCGGTGTTCTCGCTCGGCGCATTGCCGCTCGAATGGCCGTCGAGCTCCTCCTAGATCGCCGCCACCGAACACCCCGACCGAACCAGGAGACCCGCGTGGGCGAATACACCGACTACGAGCACTTCACCGATTATCCGATCTTCGACGCGGACCAGCACCTGGCTGAGCCCGACGACTGCTACACGCAGCACATCGAGTCGAAGTATCGCGACCGCACCATTCAATTGCTCGAGCGCGACGGGAAGCGATGGCTGGCGGTCGACGGGAGGCTCCACGCGAAGGAGGTACAGGGCAACCGGATGGCGCGCCCAGGCTCGCTGCGGGAGTTCTTGAAGGCGATGAAGCAAGGCGTGTCCGACAGCGATGCCTACCAATGGATGGCACCCGACCCTGCGTTCTTCGACGCCCGGCAACGTCTGGCGATGATGGATCGCCAGCACGTTGAGGCGTGCATCTTGTACTCCAACGGGAACGGTCTCTTGGCCGAGAACTGGATCGACGACGAGGACCTCTACTACGCGTCGTCCTGGTCGTACCTCCGGTGGGTCGCCGCCGAGTGGGGCTTCTCGACCGCCAACCGCATGTTCGTGGCCCCCGTGTTCTCGTTCCGCAACCCGCGGCGAACGCTCGAACAACTCGACTGGTTCTACGAGCACGGCGGCAAGATCGTATGCCTCGTCACCGGGCCGGCATATGGCCGCTCGCCCGCCGACCCCCACTACGACGCGATCTGGGATCGCATCAACGGCGCCAACGGGTTGGTGGCGTACCACATCAACGAGTCGATTCCCGGATACAAGCGCTCGCGATCGGCGGCTTGGGGCGAACCGCTCGATCCCGGGTTCTATGACCAGTCCGCGTGGCAGTGGTTCTGGGCCTACGGAGACGTGCCAGCACAGGAGACGTTCGCGTCGTTGGTGTATGGCAACCTGTTCGGGCGGTTCCCCAACCTGAAGGTGTTGTCGGCCGAACACGGCGCAGAGTGGATTCCGTTGTTCCTGCGCAAGCTCGACAAGATGCGCGGCATGGGCCGCGGCGGCCCGTGGATCGGCGGCCAGCTCACTGAACGACCGAGCCACACCTTCAGACGTCACTTCAAGGTTGTCCCGTACTGGGAGGACGACCTCACCGAGGTCGTCAGCCGCGTCGGCCACGAGGTGCTCCTCGGCGGATCGGACTTTCCCCATCCCGAAGGCTTGGCCGCGCCGACGCGGCTCGTCGAGCACCTCCACATGCTCGACGACTCCCACCAGCGAGCGGTGATGCGCGACCACGGAATGGCGCTCTTCAGCTGAACGAGTGCGTCCGCCGAGAGTGCGCTCACCGACCCGACCAGGAGAACGATGCGATTCCTCAGCTTCCATTACATGACCTACCAAGGCCTCGATGCCCCACAGACCGTCGAGGAGTACGGCGTCGGCTGGTGCCTGGTGCCCAATGCGCTCTGCGATCGTGCCGAGATGGCCTCGAACTACGCCGACTACGTCGGCCAGGCGTCGTACGCCGATGAGCTTGGCTTCGACGGTGTGGTCGTCAACGAGCACCATCAGACGCCGTTCGGCACGATGCCGGCCCCGAACATCATGGCCGCAGCGATCTCGCAGCGGACCACGCGTGCCCGGATCTTCGTGCTGGGCAACGCGCTGCCGCTGCGCGCGACGCCGTTGTCGAGCATCGAGGAGTACTCGATGATCGACTTGTTGAGCGGGGGACGGCTCGAAGCCGGGTTCGTCGTGGGCGGAGGGCCGGAGTACTACAACTTCGCCCAGCGGCCGACGCAGGCACGCGACCAGTTCGCCGAGGCGCTCGCGCTCGCCCGCAAGGCGTGGTCGGAGCCGGGCCCGTTCCGGTGGGACGGCGAGTACTACCAACTCGACATCGTGAACCCGTGGCCGCTGTCGCTCCAGGCGCCTCATCCGCCGGTTTGGGTGTGCGGCGTCGGCAGCCCTTCGACGCTCGAGATGTGCGCCCGCGAGAACCTCGGCTATATGGGTGTCAACATCAACACCGGCCACGCCGACTTCGTCGGGCAGTGCAACTACTTCCGCGACGCCGCCGACAAGTACGGCCGCGAGTTCGACCCCGCCAAGATGGGGTGGCTGACGCACATCTACGTGGGTGAGAACGACGAGCAAGCGATGGCCGACTTCACCACTCACATCACCTACTTCGGCTACCTCACCCGCGGCTTCGGCGGCCCGGTGAAGACGTTCTTCCCGCCGGGTCACCTCCCAGCGGACAAGACGGTCGACTGGGAGAACAACACTCGAGCCGCGTTCCACGGCGCCGCGATGTCCGAACACGAGCCACCGCTCGTCGGGTCCGCCGAGACCGTTGCCGAGCGCCTCCTCGACAAACTCAAGGACTACCGCATCGGCAACGCCGCGATTGCCTTTCAGTTCGGCACGATGCCCGACTCGATGGCGCGCGAGAGCATGGCGAGGTTCGCCGCCGACGTGATGCCGATCGTCCGGTGCGAGATGGACACGTATCTCGACGAGCTGTATCCGAACCGCACCCAGTCCGCCTACGCCGGCGGTGGAGAGTCCCGATGAACGCCCGGATCGGCACGATCGACACGCCCCTGATGACCGTGACGGCAGCGACGCTGGGGTCGGGCCCCGCCCTGGTGTACCTGCATGACGTGCTGTTCGACATGCCGCGCCCCGACGGCGCTGATGTGCCCGACCACCTCCAGGCGTTGGGCGTCGCCCATTCGATCATCGCTCCGTGGCTTCCCGGGTTCCGCGACCTGGCGCAGCTGAAGGCGGTCGCCGAGCTCGACGATTATCTCTTCGTCCTCACCGACTTCCTCGCCGCGGCGAGTCCCGCCCGCCCGCACCTGGTGGGTGCCGGCCTCGGTGGTTGGCTCGCTGCCGAGCTGGCGGTGCGACGACCTGACAAGATCGCCACGCTGACTCTCGTCAACGCGTTCGGACTCAAGGTCGACGGGCATCCCACGGCGAGGTTCTTCGACGCTGCCGCCCCGAACCCGCTGGGAGGCAGGCGCGAGATCCGCGAGCTCTTGTTCACCGAGCCCGATGGCGAGCTGGCGACCAAGGTGCTGCCCGACTTCCCCGACTCCGGGCCTGGCATGGAGTTCTTCACCAACGTCCACGCGGCAGCACAGATCGGTTGGTCGCCCCCAGCCTTCTACGACCCCAAGCTCACCCGCCACCTCCACCGCATCGACGTGCCCACCCAAATCGTGTGGGGCGCCGCCAACAAGTTGGTCGATCTCGCCCATGCCGAGGCGTTCGTCGCCGGAATCGAGGGCGCGACGTTGCACGTGATCGACGGTGCCGGGCACCTGCTCCATGTCGAGCGGCCGGGCGAACTGGCGGCGACGATTATCGCGCACACGTCGCAGCACGCCAGCTGAGCGACGTCTCAAGCGCCTGGCGACGAGGGAGACCCGCTCGCGATCCATTCGGCGAGGTGCGCGAACTCGCCCATCATCCGGTCGTGGCGTTCCTGGATCGTGAGCTGGTTCTTGGGGTCCGTGAACACGTAGAGCTGATCGCGCTCGATCCCCCTCACGACCAGCTCGCCCACCTGGTCGGGCTCGAGCGCCGGCGACAGGTCGAGCTCGGAGCTCTTCACGTGAGGTGGCGGGGGAGTCGGCGCGGTGAGCTCGGCGGGGCGGTTGCGGGCCGCATCCATGATCCGGGAGACGACACCGGCCGGGCACAGCGCCGTGATGCTGATCGGCGTGTCCCGCAGCTCGTTGCGCAACGTGTCGGTCAGGCCGATCACGCCGTACTTGGATGTCGAGTACATCGCGCTGTACGAGCTCGGGAACAGCCCGTTCATCGAGGCGGTGTTGACGATGTGCCCCTCGTGCCCTGCGGCGAGCATGCCCGGGAGGAACGCCTGGATGCCGTGCACCACTCCCCACAGGTTGACGCCGAGCACCCACTGCCAATCCTCGTAGGTGGCGTCGATCCCGCGGCGTGCCACCGACACGCCGGCATTGTTGACCAGTATGTGAATATCACCGAAGCGTGTCCGGCTGACCTCGGCCAGTTCGCTGACGGATTCGAAGTCGGCCACGTCCGTCGCGACCGCGATCGCCGTGACCGCGAACTGCTCAAGGTCAGATGCGGTCTCCTGGGCAGCGTCCGACTCGACGTCGGACACCACGACATTCATGCCGCGCCGCGCGAGCGATCTGGCAATGCCGCGCCCGATGCCGCTTCCGCCGCCGGTGACCACGGCCGTGCGGCCCGCGAAGTCCTTCATGTCGTTCCCTTCTGCCCGACGCGTCGGGCTGCTCGATGTCGTCGGCGCACGCCGGCTACGTCAGACCCGCACCACCACCTTGCCGACGTGGGTCTGCGCCTTAAGGTGGCGATACGCGGCGACTGCGTCGGCGAACTCGAACGTCGCATCGATGACCGGTTCGAGCCCGTGCAGGTCGACGAACTCGACCAGGTCGGTGAACATTCGCCGGTTGCCCACCCACACTCCACGGAGCGTCTGGCTGCGCCCCACCAGCAGCCGCGGGTTCAATGTCGCCTCTCCGGACACTATCCCGATCACGGTGACCTCGCCGCCTAGACGGGTGGCCGCCAACGAGCGCGCCAACGTATCGGCGCCTCCCACCTCGAGCACACGGTCGACACCGCGGCCGCCGGTGACCTCGAGCACGCGCCGGTCCCAGTCAGGAGTTGCCGCGTAGTTCACCATGACGTCGGCGCCCAGCTGCGCCATCCGCTCCAACTTCACGTCGCTGCTCGACGTGATGATCGTTCGCAGCCCGAGCAGCCGCGCCAACTGCAGACCGAACACGGACACGCCGCCCGTCCCGAGCAGCAGGACGTGATCTCCGGGGGTCAGCAGCGCACCTTCCACCAGGGCGTTCCAAGCCGTCACCGCTGCGCACGGCAACGTGGCCGCCTGCTCGTACGTCCACCCGGAGGGCATGCGGACGACCGCCGATGCGGGCAGCACAACGCGCTCGGCCAGTACCCCGTCGATCGCCCCGCCGAGCGCCGAGTCGTAGGCGGCCTGAGTGATCGGGCCGTCGATCCACTGAGCGCTGAAGCAGGTGGCGACGCGATCGCCGACGACCGGGTCGATCACCCCCTCGCCGACCGCGATCACCTCTCCAGCGGCGTCGGACAGCGGGATGCGCCCGGAGACGCCACGCTCGGCGATCGACGCGTCACGGAAGTTGAGCGACGTAGCTCGAACCGCCACGAGCACGTCACCCGGGCCGGGGCGCGGCTCGGGAATCGAGCGCGCCTCGATGCCGTCGATGCCGCCCCCGGTGAGAACGTACGCCTTCACGTCATCGCGCTCCCGTGACCGCCGCTCGCGACCGACATGCGCACATCTCGTCCAACTGCGACGACGGGCGGATGGGATGGGACACGTCCGTCACGCGTCGGCGAGCAACGGGACGAGCTGCGTGCAGATCGCCTCGATGTTGGCGTCGATCGTGTCGTCATCGAGCCCAGGGTGTTCGGTCCAGCAGTGGATGTCGGTGACCGGGAGACCCTCGAACCGGGTGCGCAGCACCTCGGCGACCGTGGCGGCGTCGCCCATCACGGTCGAATCTCGGGTCGTCCGGGCATCGAAGTAGTCGTTGCGGGTGTGCTCGAGGCGCGTCCCTTCGAACATGTAGCGGTTGTACGACTGCCAGCGCTGCGCGACGAACGGCTCGATCTGCGCCCACGTGCGGTCGGGATCGTCGGTGATCCAGATGTCGACGAGCCCACCCATGCGGGCGATCGCCGGGTCGTGTCCACCCTCCTCGAGGCCCGCCCGGTACGGCTCGAGCAAGTCGCGCTCGATCGACAGCAGGCCGAGCCCGAGGCGACCGGCGAGCCGGGCGCCCTGTGGTCCACGGAACCCTCCCCAGATGGGGACCGGTCGCTGCACCGGGCGCGGCGTGATCGTCCTGGGCGCACCCGGCTGCTCGCCCCACAGCTCGCGCATCTCGACGATGCGCCGACGGAATTCTCCGTAACGCTGCTTGAAGTTCCCGCCGAACGCGTCGTATTCCGGCTTCCGGTAGCCGACGCCGAACCCGGGATCGACGCGCCCCCCGCTCAAGATGTCGACGAGCGCCACCTGCTCGGCCACCTCGATTGCCAGGTGCAGCGGCAACAGGGCGACCGCCGTGCCGATGCGGATCGTGGACGTGCGCGCAGCGATGGCTGCGGCCAGCGTCCAGCATTGCGGGAGATAGCCGTCGTCGAAGAAGTGATGTTCGGTCAACCACACCGAGGGGCATCCGAGTTGCTCCGCTCGGGCGACACGGTCAAGCCACACCTGGTAGTGCTCGACGTCTCCCCGGTGTTCTGGGTTCGAGTTGCGCATGTCGACCGTGATGCCAAGCCTCATTGCACGTTTCCTCCGAGCGTTCGTGGGCGAGTTGCGGCGACCGTACCGTCGGCCCCGGTCGGCGCAGTTGGACTCGGTGCGGCGCGCCCAAGGTGCGTGACTCAGTTAGACGCGCCCGACGAGCGACATCGGACACCCAGTTACGGTGGGCTCGTCGCACCAGCGGTCGACGTCGGTGCCTCCGCGACGGATGTACTGCCGCCGGTCCGGAAGGGTCGGAGGGGGATCGGCCTGATCGCCGACGATCTGGACAACACGAGAAGGCCGCTCGGTCGCCCCACGCGAACGCGCCGGACGGCATCAGCAAGGAGCGGTAGATGCACTGCGGCGTCATGGTCACGGGCTACAACCAGGCGGATTGGGCCCGTCTCATGGCCGACGATTACACCCGCGGTCCGGACGTGCCCGACTTCGAGCACATGGAGAACACGCTCCGGTTGGGTGACCTCGTCGAGCCGCTCGGCTTTGACTCGATCTGGGCAACCGAGCACTACGGCTCGGCCTACTCGATGCATCCGAATCCGCTCCAGTACCTCGCCTACTGGGCCGGCCGAACCGAACGTGTCGATGTGGGAACCGCGGTGATCGTCGCACCGTGGTGGAACCCGGTGCGCTTGGCGAGCGAGATCTCGATGCTCGATGTGCTGTTGCGTGGACGCAAGATCCACCTTGGCATCGGTCGTGGTGTCGCCCAGCACGAGTACGCCTCGCTCGGTATCCCGATCGAGGAATCGCACGACTACTACTACGAGGTCGTCAACGCGCTCCGTGCCGCCGACGGAGCGCAACGGTTCAGCTTCGACGGTGAGATCTTCAAGGTCCCGCCGACGACGATTCGGCCGCAAGGTCGCAACTTCGGCTCGCTGACCGTCGACATCAAGGCGGCGTTTCAAACCGAAGCCTCGGCCACCTTGGCGGCACAGAACGGCCTCGGTCAGATGTTCGTGTCGGGTGACGAGTTCGACGTCATGGTGGCCAAGGTACGGCGCTTCAACCAGATCCGTGCCGGCCTCGGCCTGCCGCCGGATCAGCCGACCACGCTCCAGTGGATGTACTGCGCCGAGAACGCGGACGAGGCTGACGAGGGCTGGCCGTACTTCTACCAGCAGCTCCTCGGCGCGCAATACCACTACTTCGAGTGGCAGAACCCGAAATTCTCGAACGTCAAGGGGTACGAGTCGTACGAGACCGAGCGCGTCGCCGACTTCGGCCGCGCCCACCTCAAGTTCGAGGAACGCAAACGCACGCAACCGATCGGCACACCCGGACAGATCATCGACCGGATCCGGAAGCTCCAGGATGCGCTCAGCCTCGAGAAAATCATCCTGCACTTCTTCTACGGCGGCATGCCGCCCGAGCTCGCCGAGCGGAGCCTGCGGCTCTTCGCTCGGGAAGTCCTTCCGGCTGTCCACGAGATGGCCACGCCCATCAACGCCGCGTCACTCGGCTGATTGCATTCGACAGAGCTTGGGGGAGCTGATCCGTGAGCGATTTCATCAAATTCCTGATCCTCGGTTTGGGTGCCGGCGCGATGTACGGGCTGTCGGCACTCGGCCTCGTGCTCGTCTACAAGGCGTCGAGCGTCGTCAACTTCAGCCAGGGTGCGATCGGGCTGTGCGGGGCGTACGCGTACTACGAGACCATCGGCACGATGCCGAAGTGGGCGGGCCTACTCGTCGCAGTGGTCACCAGTGCGGTGCTCGGCCTGTTGACCAACGTGCTGATCCTCGGCCCCATGGAGCGCCGGGGGTCGTCGCCACTCCAGCGCGTCATCGCCACCCTCGGCGTGCTCGCTGTCGTGCAGCAAGCGCTCATCATCCGCTTCGACAGGATCGCCCTGCTCTTCGACCCGGTGGTGCCGACGGGGCCGGTCGACCTGCCCGGGACGATCGTCGTGGGCCGCGACCGGTTCTTCCTGCTCGGCGTCGGTGTGGTGCTCGCCGTCGTTCTCGGCGTCGCGTACCGATACACACGGTTCGGCATGGCCACCTCGGCGGCCGCTGAGAACTCGGTGTCCGCAGCGGCACTCGGATGGTCGCCGGGCCTGATCAAGTCGGTCAACTGGGCGCTCGGTGGTGCCCTGTCGGGCCTCGCCGCGACCCTGATCGGCTCGTTCACCGGGCTAAGCCCGGTCACCGGTTGGCTGACGATCATCCCGGCCCTCGCGGCGGCGATGCTCGGCGGGTTCTCGTCGTTCCAGATGACCTTTGCCGGCGGCCTCCTGATCGGTGTGCTCGAGTCGGAGGCGTCGAACTACGCGCCGAGATGGACGACCGCGACGCCGTTCCTCGTCATCATCGCAGTGTTGATCCTGCGCGGGAAGGCGTTGCCACTGCGCGGATATCTGTCGGACCGACTCCCGCGGATCGGTGCGGCCGAGCGTCATCCGGTGATCGCCTTGATTTTCCTCGGGCTGGCCGTCGTGAGCGTCGAGGTGTTCACCAAGGCGTGGATCGACGCCTTCACGACCTCGCTGATCACCGCGATCCTGGCGCTCTCGCTGGTGGTGCTCACGGGGTACGCCGGGCAGATCAGCCTGGCGCAGTACGCCGTCGCCGGCATCGGTGCGCTCGTCGCCGGCCGGCTGGCCGATGCAGCGAGCATGCCGTTCCTTCCCGCCGTCGTGATCGGCGTCGCGGCGACGATGGTGTCGGGCGTGCTGGTGGGGCTGCCCGCCCTGCGGGTTCGCGGCGTCAACCTCGCGATCGCGACCCTCGGACTGGGTGTCGCCGTGCAGTCGGTGGTGCTCAGCAATCAGGCCTGGACCGGAGGCCCGATCTACGGGACGAGGATTCCGCCCCCGTCGCTGTTCGGACTCGACATCGAGTCCTTCAATAATCCCGCCACGTACGCCTACGTATGCCTCGGTGCGTTCGTGCTGTGCGCGCTCGTGGTGTCGAACATCAGGTGTGGGCGGAGTGGTCGTCGCTTGCTGGCGGTGCGAGACAACGAGCGCGCCGCTGCGAGCATCGGGGTCAGCGTGCTCGAAGCGAAGCTCTACGCATTCGCCGTCGCATCAGCGCTCGCCGGGCTGGCAGGGACGTTGATCGCCTTCCGCAACCCCTCGCTCAACTTCACCCAGTTTGAGGTGTTCCACTCGATCACGCTCGTGACCTTGGTGGTGATCGGCGGGATCGGCTACGTCAGTGGCGGAGCGTTCGCCGGTGCAGCGGTCGTCGCCGGGGTGTTCTCGCACATCATGTCGCACTGGTTCGAGACCACGGACTACTACCTGCTCGTGCTCGGGCTGCTGCTGCTCGTCCAGCTCACGGTGGTACCCGACGGCGCGGCCGCCGACATCACCGAGAAGCTCGCCCCGCTCGCCGGCAGGGTGAACCGTCGGCGTCATCGGCGCAACGACGTGGAGCTGGCGACCGCCCCGTCGATGCCCGCACGCATCGCTCCGCAGGCGCTCGAGCTGCGCGACGTCACCGTCCAGTTCGGTTCGGTTCGTGCGGTGGACAACGTGTCGATGAGCGTCGCGCCCGGAGAGGTCGTCGGTCTGATCGGACCCAACGGCGCCGGCAAGACCACGCTGATCGATGCTGCGTGTGGGTTCGTGCCTCTGGCCGAGGGCCGGATCACCTTGGGCGGTCATGATGTCACGTCGGTGGCCGTGCACGCACGCGGCCGGCGTGGGCTCGTGCGCTCCTGGCAGTCGCTGGAACTGTTCGAGTCGTTGACGGTGCGCGAGAACCTCCTGGTTGCCTCTGACAGCCGGTCGATCGGCGCGTATGTCAAAGACCTCGCCTGGCCGGGCCGGCCGGCGTTGCGGCCCGAGGTGATGGCGATCGCCGAAGAGCTCGAGTTGGTCGACGTGCTCGATGAGCGCACCACCGACCTGTCGTACGCCCAACGGCACCTCGTCAGCATCGCCCGGGCGATGGCTTCGTCGGCGTCGGTGCTGCTGCTCGACGAGCCTGCGGCCGGGCTCGATGAGGTCGCCACCAACGAGCTCAGTGCCCTGATCCGGCGGCTGGCCGTCGAACGTGGCATGGCCGTGCTGTTGATCGAGCACGACGTCCCACTGGTGATGCGCACGTGCGATCGGATCGTGGTGGTGCAGACCGGTCGCGTGATCGCCGAGGGCACGCCCGAGGAGCTGCGCGGCAATGCCGCAGTGATCGACGCCTATCTCGGCGCCGAGGCCCCCACCGCTGCCAATATTGAGCAGGACGCTGATGCGGGTGCCGAGCCGGCACCGGACGATGGCTCGCCGCTGGAACCGGAGCTGTCGTCAGCGACGACGCGCAGCGGGTGGGCCGCTCACGCGACGGGGGTGCCGCTCCTGACGGCTCGGGGCGCTTCGGCCGGCTACGGCGCACGTCCCGTGGTGCACGAGCTGGACATCGAGGTACACCCGGGCGAGGTGGTTGCCCTGTTGGGTGCCAACGGAGCCGGCAAGACGACGACACTGAGGATGCTCGCGGGCGTGCTCGCCACCAGCACAGGTTCCATCGACCTCCGCGGTCAGCCGACCAGGGCACCGCTCCATCGACGGGCCCGCAGCGGCGTGTCGTACGTCACCGAGGAGCGGTCGATCTTCCGTGGGCTCACGACGGAGCAGAACCTACGGCTCGGTCGAGGAGGAGTCGATGGCGCCGTGGAGTTGGTGCCGCAGCTCGAACGTCTGCTCGCACGGCGCGCGGGGGTCTTGTCAGGTGGGGAGCAACAGATGCTGACGCTGGCGCGCAGCCTTGCCTCGAACCCGTCGGTGCTGCTCGCCGACGAGTTGTCGCTCGGGCTCGCACCGATGATCGTTCAACGCCTGTTCGCCGAGGTCCGACGCGCCGCCGACGAGCGCGGCACAGGTGTTCTGCTGGTGGAGCAGCAGGTGCGCAGCGTGTTGAACTACTGCGACCGCGCCTACGTGCTGCGTCGCGGGCGGATCGTGATGTCGGTGACGGCTGCCGAGTTCGCGGTGCGGCTCGACGAGATCGAGGAGGCCTACCTCGGCACGGGGGCTGACGGCGCGAACGAGAGTGAGCCGGTCGCGGTGGGACGATGACCATGTGTCGACGCTGATGGCGACGCTGCAGATCGAACGTGGCGACGGGTACGTCGTGGTGCGTCTCGACCGGCCGCCGGCAAACGCGATCAACAACGCGATGCGGCGTGAGATCAAGACCACGTTCGACGCGCTCGGCCAAGACAAAGGAATCAACGCCGTTGTACTCAGCTCGACGAACGACCGCCTGTTCTGCGCCGGTCGAGACCTTCGCGAGCCAAACCTCGTCGAAGACGACGTGGTCGATGTGCGCTCGCTGCTCGACCCGTTGTGGGAGTGGCGAGTCGCCCAAACCGCAGTTCACGAGTGCCTGGTGCCGGTAATCGCCGCCGTCGAGGGCACGGCGGTAGGCGGCGGATTCGGGCTGGTCGGCGTGTGCGACCTCGTGGTCGCCAGCCACACGGCACGGTTCGGGCTGACCGAGATCAACGTGGGCATGCTCGGCGGAGCGAGCAAGGCGCTGCGGCTCCTCGGTCCATCCAAGGCGCGCCGGATGCTGTTCCTCGGCGAGCTGATCGACGCCGATGAGTTCCACCGGTTGGGTGGGATCGAGGAGGTCGTCGAGCCGGGTTCGGCCGAGCGCCGGGCGATCGAGTTCGCTGCCGAGCTTGCCAAGAAGAGCCCCGTCGCGATCCGCCTGGCCAAGGAGTCGGTGTTGCGACTCGAAGCGGCGCAGTTGATGAGCTGGTACCGCACTGAGAACGACTACTCATACCGGATGCGCACGCACCCCGATTCCCGCGAAGCACTCGACGCATTCCTGCAGCGTCGCGAGCCGCGCTGGCAGTGGTGACCCGCGGCGTGGGCGCTGATGTGGGCCCGTCGAGTCTGCTGGCCGGCACGCGCGTGCTGGAGGTCGCCGATCTTGCCGGAGCGCTCGCCGGTCGGCTGCTCGCCGACCTCGGCGCCGAGGTCGTTCGCGTTGATCCGCGTGGGGACACGGCCGACCTCGAGAGCGCCGCAGCCACGTTCCGCCACGCCAACAAGACGATCGCGCCGATCGACCCGACCGGGGGCTCCGGGCGCGAACGGTTCGGCGAGTTGATAGCCGGCAGCGACATCCTGATCACGTACGTCGGCGAGGCCGTGCGAACAAGTCTCGGACTCGATCCGCGCGCGCTCGCCGCACGCCATCCGGCGCTGGTGCACATCGCAATCGCCGACTTCGGTCTCGACGGACCCCGGGCGGGTTGGCGGCTCACTCCGCTCACCGCGCTGGCGGCGAGCGGAGCGCAGTTCGCGTCCGGCTTCCCCGATCTGCCGCCGTGCGCGATGCCCGGCTTCCTTGCCTTCGACTGCGCGGCCGTGTTCGCCCTGCTCGGCAGCGTGGCGGGCCTTACCCAGCGTCGTCGTACCGGCACCGGATGCTGCGTCGAGATCAGTGTGCAGGAAGCCGCCCTGAACGGCTTGGTGCCGTGGTCGATCCCGGTGGCCGACTACGCCGACGTCCTCTCCGACGACCTCCCCGTCGACGGCCGACGCAACGCCGAGGGCAGCCACAGTGTGCTGCCGGTCGCCGATGGGTTTGTGCGGGTGATGACCTCGAGCACCGCTCATTGGCAGGCGTTTTTGAAGCTGTGCGGCGGTCTCCCGGCGTTCGAAGGCGAGCCGTGGAGCGACCCGCTCTTCCGCCGCGACCACGCCGACGTCATCAAGGAGGCGGTCGGCGGGTCGCTCGCCGACCGCACCCGAGCCGACCTGACCCGCAACGCTCACGCGCTCGGGGCGACGTTGGCGCCGGTGCTGCGCCCACTCGAGTTCGTGGCCCACGAGCAGACCCTTGCCAGGGGCGTGTTCGCCGACGTCAACGGTGATCCCGTGGCGCGCTCGCCGTTCACGTGCGACGGCGAACGACCGGAGGTCACCGCGGCTCGGATCGCACACGTCGGCTGGGGGCGTCCGCCGACACCCGAACGCGACATCGGAACGCCGACCGGGGACCAGGGGCCGCTCGAAGGTGTGCGCGTCGTCGAGTTCGGTGTGGCTGCCGTGGGGCCCGAGTGCAGTCTGATGCTTTCGGAGCTCGGGGCCGACGTGATCAAGGTCGAATCGAGGGTCCGTCCTGACGTTCTGCGCCGTCGCGGCGGCTCGAATCCGAACGCCTCGTACACGTACAACACCGAGTGTCGCGGGCGGCGCAACGTCGCACTCGACTTGACCACCGAAGAAGGCGTGCGTCTCGCCCGCGAGCTCTGCCGGCGCGCCGATGTTGTGGTTGAGAACATGCGCGGCGGCACGATGGACCGACTTGGCCTCGGACCCGCCGCGATCCGTGAGCTGAACCCCCGGGTCGTGTATGCGTCGAGTCAGGGATTCGGACGCGGTGGCCCGCTCGGCATGGCACCGGCGTGGGGTCAGCTCAACTCGTGCTTCACCGGAGCGCACCACTCGTGGAACCTTCCTGACGCTCCGTATCCGTGCGGAACGAGCCTCAACCATCCCGACCACATCGCCGGCAAGTGGCTTGCCGCCCTCGTGGTCGCAGCGCTCGACCGGCGCACGCGCAGCGGCGTCGGAGCCGACATCGAGTTGGCTCAGACCGAGGCCGCAGCGTTCCTCATGGGAGACCTCTACGTCGCTGCACGACGCGCCGGTCGCGATCTACCGGTCGACGGGAACGGGTCTGACGAGGCGTGCCCGCACAGCGTGTTTCCGGCCTGCGGCGCCGATCGCTGGGTCGCCGTGGTGTGTCCCGACACCACGGCCTTCGAGCGTCTCGCCGCCCTCATCGGCCTGGACGTCAAGCCGGAGTGGAGTGATCTGTCGGGCCGTCTCGCCGATCGGCGCGAGATCGAGGAGACCATCGCAGCATGGACGTCGGGGCAGGCTTCGGAGGCCGTTGCCGCAGCCTTGCAGAGGGTCGGCGTGTCCGCCGTCCCGGTGATGGGCCCACTCGACCACCGGGCCGACCCACACTTGCTCGGACGCGGCGCGATCGTGGCCGTCGAGAACCCCAACGTCGGCGTCGAACACCACATCGGCAACCCGTTGCGGTCGGCCGAGCTCGGGCTCAGAGTGGCCACGCACGCACCGGCGATCGGAGAGCACACCGCGGAGGTGCTCGGCGACGTGCTCGGCCTGCCAGCCGAAGAGATTGCCCGGCTGATCGATTCGCGGGTGTGTTGGTGACAGCACCCCACCACTGACGGAGGACGGAACGTGCGTGCGTATCATCTGACGACCGACTCGATCGATGGCCTCGTGCCGGCAGTCCACGCCGATCCCGAACCGGGCCACGGTGAAGTGCTCCTTCGCGTCGAGGCGACCTCTCTCAACCGGCGTGATCTCGTGCTCCTCGGTCGGGTTCCGCCGTGCCGGATCCCCCTGTCGGACGGTGCCGGCACGATCGTCGCGGTCGGCCCCGGCGTCGACGCCTGGGCGGTCGGTGATCGAGTCGCCGGATGCTTCCACCCGACCTGGACGGACGGGCCGATCACCGAGGGCGCCCTCGGCGCCGCGCTCGGCGGCACGATCGACGGAACGCTCACCGAGCTGATGGTGCTGTCTGAGGCGGCCGTGGTCGCAACGCCACGCGGCTGGACGGCGCAGGAGTCGGCGACCTTGCCGTGCGCCGGGGTGACGGCGTGGAACGCACTGATCGAGATCGGCCGCCTCCGATCGGGTGACAGCGTGCTCTTGATCGGTACCGGCGTGGTGTCGGTGCTCGCCCTCCAGATCGCCGCCATGTTGGGCATCCGGGCGATCGTGACGTCGGGCAGCGACGAGAAGCTCGCGATCGCTGCCGACCTCGGCGCCGCGGCGACGATCAACACGGCCCGCCAGGCTGCGTGGCACGGCGCCGTGCTCGAACAGACCGATGGGCGCGGGGTCGACCTCGTCCTCGAGGTCGGTGGACCGGACACCTTCACGCAATCGGTTCGTAGCGTGCGGTTCGGCGGGACGATCGCGGCCGTCGGCATGGTGTCGGGCGACAGCGTGTGCAAGCCGCGTCACTTGATCGAGCGGGCGTTGTCGGTTCACGGCGTCCGCGTGGGGAGTCGTCGGATGTTCCAGAACCTGGTTGCGGCCATCGACGAAGGCGGACTCGTGCCGTTGATCGACCGCGTGTTCGGCTTCGATGAGCCCCAGGCGGCCTACCATCGCCTGGCGGGAGTCGGCCACGTCGGCAAGCTCGTCATCGACGTGACTGCGGGCTGAGTCGCCTCCGGCCGCTCAGCCTGGCGACGGCGCGGCCGGATCGGGGAGGGGCGCCGGAGGTCGCGCCCAGAACGGCTCGAACGTCGGGAAGTCGTCGGGGAGGCGGCCCGTGTGGGGACCTGGCTCGGCGTCCGGTGGCACGCGCTCAGGGCCGTGGTCGGGGTGGCCGACCCATTGCCGGTACCACGTCGTGACCTTGCGCTGGCGGAACCGCCACACACCGTCCTCTCGCTCATAGGCGTCGAAGTACGCCATCGCATTGTCCTGCCAGTGGTCGGGCTCGGTGCGGTGGTGGTGCACCCGGCAGTACACGACACCGTGTGCGTGGTCGGCGTCGTCGAAGTCGACCACCGTGTTGGCGACCAGGTGCATCGAGCAGTGAAAGCTGCGAAGGATGTGATCGAAACGCAGCCTGACGGCGTCGCGTCCAGTACCGAACGTGCCCGCCTGGGCGTCGTCGACGAATAGGGAGGCGATTGTGTCGATGTCCTTGGCGTCGACCGCTACCGCATAACGCTCGGCGAGCTGGCGAATCTCGCTCCGGCCCAACAGTTCCTCGATCGCGTCCATCAAGTTCCTTCTGATCGGTCGTGACGGCGATCATCAGCCGGCCCGCGCCAAGCGGCGACGACGACGTGACCGTATCCGGCGGCTCGTGGTCCTGCGCTCCCCACTTGGACGGACGGCTGCGGTGCCCGTTCCGAGGCGTCCAAGTGCCCCGTCGGTGACCGACGGCCGCACGGGTGAAGATGACGGCAGGCGCGGTGAGGCTGCGTCATCGAGAGTCGAGACCGGCCCGCACCGGTCCAGCGAGGGGGTCCCGTGAAGGGGAAGAAGGTGCTGTTCGTCGGAGCCCAGGGGCCGGTCAGCGCGCCGGCGGTGCGCCTGTTGGCGCCCGACAATGACGTATACGCCATGGCCAGGTTCACCAAGCCGGGGTCGACGGATCGCCTCGAGTCGATCGGCGTGACGTGTCTGCGTCATGACCTGTACGACCCGCTCGACGACCTGCCGCACGACTTCGACTACGTGTTCCACTCGGCACTCCCTCCCGGCGTGGCGAACGACCCTCTGGGTCGCTGGCCCGAGTCGTACGACAGGTATGCCGATGCCACCGGGCGGTTGATGGCACACCTTCGCCCGAAGGGCTTCGTGTTCACGTCGAGCATCTCGGCGTACTCGCCGCCCGGCGGCGCGACGCCGGTTCCCGAGAACTCCCAGTTCGGGATCCACACCCGACCGGCGTACGCGTTCACCAAGGTCGCCAACGAGGCCGTGATCAGCTACGTGTCGCGCGACCTAGAGATCCCTGCGGTGATTCTCCGCGTGGGCAGCGCCTCGGGAGTCGATGGCGGCCCGATGCGCGACCGGCTCGATCGCATCGTGCGCGGCGAGTCCGTCCTGCTCCACGAGGACGGCCCGATCTACCTCCGCCCGATCTTCGAACCCGACGCAGCACGGCTTGCCGTCGCCGCCCTAGAGGCTGGGCGGGTGCCGCCGTTGGTCGTCAACTGGTGCGGTGACGACATCGTCACGGCCGAGGAGTACTGCGAGTACTTCGGCGAACTGGTCGGACGAGCACCGGTCTTCGAATACTCAGACAAGTTCCCGGCGTATCGCTCCCTGGTGCCCGACACCACCCTGATGCACGAGACCCTCGGCGTATGCGAGACGTCGTGGCGCGAGGGCTGCCGAGCGCTCGTGCAGCAGTGCTATCCGGAACTCTTGGAGCAGACGCAGGGCCGGCGGCACCCGGAGGCAGCCGATGAGCGGTGATCGGCGGTTGGACGGGCGCGTGGCGATCGTCACCGGTGCAGCCCAAGGCGCAGGCGGTGGCGCGGCGCTCGAACTCGCGCGTGAGGGCGCCTCCGTCGTGCTTGTCGGTCGCACTCGTTCGAAGCTCGACGCGAAGGCTGCGGAGATCTCCGAGATGGGTGGCAGCACGCTGGTGATCGCCGCCGATGTGGCCGACACCCCGGCGATGTCTGCCGTTGTCGAGTCCACGATCGCCTCGTTCGGCCGCGTTGACGCACTCGTGTGCGCGGCCCAATCTCCCGAGATGCGGCGCGCAAGGCTGCTGGAGATCGACGACGCGACGATCACAGAGCTCTGGCAGTCGGGACCTGCCGCAACGCTCGCCTTGATGAAGGCGTGCCACCCGCACATGCAAGCCGCCGGGACGGGATCGATCGTCACGTTCGCGTCGGGGGCGATGCGGGCGCCTGCGAATTACGGCGTGTATGCGGCGTGCAAGGCGGCGATCCTCACCATCAGCCGAGCGGCCGCAGTCGAATGGGGCCCCGACGGCATCCGTGTCAACACGGTGTCGCCGTACGTGCGCTCTCCCGCGCTCGATGCCGACTCCACGCCGGACCAGCAGGCCGCGTCGAGTGAGCGCCTACCGTTGCGGCGGATCGGCAGCCCCGAGGAAATCGGTCGCGTTGTCGCATTCCTCGCCGGCGACGCTTCGAGCTACATGACCGGCAACCTGGTGACCCTGGACGGCGGTTCTTGGCACTCGCGCTGATCGGGCGACGTTCGAGATTCCTCGCTTGGGCAGCCCCATGTACCTCTGAAGGGTCGGCAACTAGCGTGAACTCCCGACAGCCGACCAGGGAGGTGTGAGTGCGATTCTTCTCGTTCCACTACATGACATACACCGGGCTCGATGCCGCCAAGGCGATCGAGGATCACGGCGTCGGGTGGTGCACGCTCCCGAACTCGCTCGCGGACGGCCGGGCGATGGCACACGATTGGAACAACTACCTCGACCAGGCGGCGTTCGCCGATGAGGTTGGATTCGACGGCGTCGCGGTTAACGAGCACCACCAGACAGCCTTCGGCACCATGCCCAACCCGAACGTGATGGCCGCCGCGCTCACCCAGCGCACCAAGCGGGCCCGCATCGGAGTGTTCGGCAACGCCCTACCCCTGCGGGCATCGCCACTCCAGTCGATCGAGGAGTACTCGATGCTCGACGTGCTGAGCAACGGTCGCATCGAGGCAGGATTCGTCGTGGGCGGCGGGCCGGAGTACTACAACTTCGCACAGTCGCCCGCCGACGCCCGCGGCCGGTTCGCTGAGGCGCTCTCGCTGGCTCGCAAGGCGTGGACCGAGCCCGGCCCGTTCCGGTGGGATGGCCAGCACTACCAGTACGACATCGTGAATCCCTGGCCGGTGCCGGTCCAGACTCCCCATCCGCCCGTGTGGATCTGTGGAGTCGGCAGCCCCTCGACCATGGACATGTGCGCGCGCGAGAACCTCGGCTATCTCGGTGTCAACACCAACGTCGGTCACGAAGACTTCGTCGGCCAGTGCGAGTACTTCCGAAAGGCTGCCGACCGGTACGGCAGGGAATTCGATCCGGGCAAGATCGGATGGCTGTGCCACGTCCACATCGCCGACTCCGACGAACTCGCGATCCAGGAATTCATGCAGCACTCGGCCCAGAGCAGCCTGCTCACGCGCGGGTTCGCCGGGCCCTACAAGACCTACTTCCCCCCGGGGCACATGCCGCCCGACAAGCTCGCCCTGTGGGAACGCCACACGCGCAACACGGCAACGGGCAAGTCGGCGGTCGAGCGCGACCCCGAGCCGCTCTTCGGTTCGCCCGACACGGTGGCCGACCGGATGATCCGTCGGTTGAAGGAATACCAGATCGGCAACCTCGTGATCGCGTTCCAGTGGGGCAGCATGCCTCAGGAGATGGTGCTGCGCAGCATGCGCCGGTTCGCCGAGGACGTCATGCCGCGAGTTCGTGCCGAGGTCGGCGGGATGCTCGACGAGCTCTACCCCAACCGCAGCAAGGACGTCCCGAGCCAGGAGTTCGCATCGTGATCACCGCCACCGCCACCGTCGTGTCGACTCCGCAGCTCGAGGTGTCCGTTGCCGAGGCGGGAGCCGGGGAGCACCTCGTGTACCTGCACGACGTGCTGTTCGACGTAGTCGACGCCTCGGAGGAGCTTCCGGCGATCGTGCGCCTGCTCGCCTCCGAGCGCCATGTGATCGCGCCCACGCTGCCCGGATTCCGCAACCTCGGCGATCTCGAGTCGGTCTCCGATGTCGAGGACTACGCCCTGCTGCTGGCTGACCTGCTTGCTGCGCTCGACGTCGGCACCCCGCATCTCGTCGGCACCGGCTTGGGTGGCTGGCTTGCCGCCGAAGTGGCCACTCGCTATCCGTCACTGATCCGGTCGCTGACGCTCGTCAACGCGTTTGGGCTACGACTTGAGTCACATCCGATCGGCCGGTTCTTCGAGGCTGCCGCGCCCAATCCGCTCGGCGGCCGGCGCGAGGTCCGCGAGCTCCTGTTCGCCGACCCTGACGGCGAGCCGGCCCAGGGCGCCATGCCCGATTTCCCCACAGACGAGGCCAACGAGCGGTTCTTCCGGCACGTGCACGCCGCATCTCGCATCGGATGGACACCGCCTGCCTTCTACAACCCGAAGCTGCTCGGGCGGCTCTCACGCGTGACGGTGCCGACGCTCGTCGTCTGGGGCTCGGCCAACCGACTCGTCGGCGATGCGCATCGCGCCAGCTACAGCGAGTCGATCCCCGGTGCGACGTCGGTGACGATCGGCGACGCAGGCCACGCCGTGGTGGTGGAGCGCCCGGACGAGCTGGCTGCGGCGATCTCCGGCTTTCTTGCTGGCGTCGAGTCCTGAGCTCAGGTGACCGTGGCCCGCCGGTCACGGCGCCGGCGGGGCAACCCCGCCTCGACCGACGCGGTGCGGCCACCGCTGGCGTCGATCGCCCACCGCACGTTCGCCGCGCTGCGGTTCCGCAACTACCGCCTGTACCTGGCGAGTCAACTCATCTCGTTCTCCGGTACGTGGATGCAGCAGCTCGCCCAGTCCTGGCTGGTGCTCGAGCTGACCGGAAGCGGGACGGCGCTCGGCGGTGTGCTCGCGTTCCAGTTCCTACCAATGCTGATCCTCGCCCCGGTCGGCGGCCTGGTGGCTGACCGGCTCGACAAGCGCCGGCTGATCGCAGCGACCCAGTCCGCGGCAGGTTCGGTTGCCCTGTGCCTCGGCATCCTGACGATATGGGGGGCCGTCGAGCTGTGGATGGTCTACGCCCTGGCGACCGTGCTGGGCGCCGTGACCGCCCTCGACAATCCGGCCCGGCAGACGTTCGTGTCGGAGATGGTGGGCGCCGCCCACCTCGCCAACGCGATCACGCTCAACTCCGTGACGATCAACACGGCTCGCGCCGTCGGGCCCGCTGTCGGGGGCGTGCTGATCGCCACGATGGGCATCGGCCCATGCTTCATGGTCAACGCGGCCAGCTATCTCGTCGTCGTCGTCAGCATGCAGCTGATCGACGGAACGAAGCTGCACCCGACACCGCGCGCGGTCCGGGCTCGCGGGCAGCTGCGTCAGGGCTTGCGGTATGCGTGGGATCATCCGCGACTACGGACCACGCTCGTGATGGTGGCGGTCGTCGGGTTGTTCCTGTTCGAATTCCCGGTGACGTTCCCGCTGCTCGCCGACCAGACGTTCGACGTGGGGGCGTCGGGACTTGCCGTGATGGAGGCCCTGTTCGGCATGGGTGCGGTCGGCGGCGGGTTGTTCGTCGCGTCCCGTGGGACGCCGACGTTGCAGCGCTTCGTGAAGCTGACGCTGTGCGGGAGCGTCCTCGCGCTGGTGCTGGCGGTCGCGCCGGTGGTCTTCGTGGCGTATGCGACGGTGCCATTCCTCGGCGCGGCGATGATCGCCACGCTCGTGGCCGCCAATGCGTTGCTCCAGGTCACTGCCGAGCCGCATCTGCGCGGCCGGGTGATCGCCTTGTTCGCGATGGCGGTACTCGGTACGACGCCGATCGGTGCGCCGCTGGTCGGTTGGATCGGCGAGTACGTCGATCCACGCGCCGCGGTCGCTGTCGGGGGGATCGCCGGCATCGCCGCCGCGGGGTACGGCATGGCGAGGCTGCGGCAGCAGGCTGCGATGGAGCGGGACGATCAGCTGAGTCCGTGCGAATCCGCAGCGTTGAGCTGACGCCGCACGTTGGCGGCGATCTCGCGGCGGTGCGGCTTGCCGCTGGCGAGGGTCGCGACCTCCGCGGGAGTGAGCGCCACGATCCGACGCGGCACCTTGTAGGCCGACAACACGTCGCGCAGCTGCGCACGGGTGGTCTCGGCGTCGAAGTCCGCCTCGACCGCCGGTACCACCGCTGCGATCACATCCTCGCCTCGTTGGGGATGAGGCATGCCGAACACGAACGCCTGAGCGACGTGCGGCAGCGCCAACAGGGCCTGCTCGACCTCAAGGGGCGACACATTGGCACCCGCCGCCTTGATCATCTCGCTGTATCGCCCGGTGAAGTAGATGGATCCACCTTCGAGGTAGCCGCGATCTCCCGTGTGGTACCAGCCCTCGGCATCGAACACCTCTTCGCGCTCGCGTCCGTAGAGGCCCGCCATCAACCCGTAGCCGCGCACGCAGAACTCGCCTTCGTCGCCGTCTGGAACGCGCTGCCCGGTATCCGGATCGATCACCTGATAGTCGAAGTAGCGCGGGTCGCGGTGCATGCCGAACGTCTCGGTCATACCCATGTTGATCGAGTGCCCACGTGACGACCGCACCTGGGAAGGGAGGTTGGTCGGCACCTCGAGCGACGAGAGGTCTCGCTGCTGCGCCTCGGGGTGCGAGCGCACCGCCTGGGCCATCGTCGGCCAGCCGGCGACGTGAGTCGCCCGCTCACGCTCCAGGAGGTCGATTGCCTGATCGGCGTCGAAGCGGGGTTGGCAGATGACGCTGGATCCGGTGTGGAGGCTGCCCAGCAGCGACTGCGGCCCGCCGACCCAGAAGAACGGCATCACGAGGAACACCCGACGCCCAGGTGTCGAGGTTTCCAGGCCAAGGCCAGACGAGGGGTGGACCTTGCGGACAGCCGTGCCATGCGTGTGCAGCACTGCCTTCGGTGCCGCCGAGGTGCCGGAGGTGAGGATCGCCAGCAGGAGGTCGGAGGGTGTCACCCGCTCCTCGACCGACCGCAGCAGGGCGTCGTCGGCGAGGCCGGGCATCGCCGCGCCACTCACCTCTGCAGCGACCGACGTCGACCAGGCGCGGCGCGTGTGCGGGGCGGTCCCGATCATCCACACCGAGCGCAGGTACGGGGCGTCGTCGAGCTCGAGAGTGGGGTTCCCCGACGACGCGAGCTGGGGGAACGCGGTCTCGAGTTGGTCGGCGTAGTCGACCCCGAACAACTCGCTCGGGCAGAGGAGCAGCTGGACGTCGCTCGTTTGGACGGCCGTCCGCAGCTCGCTCGGGCGATAGGTGGAACTGAAGAGCATCGACAAGGCGCCGATTCGTGCGGCCGCCAGGAAGCACACGACGAACTCGGTACTCGATGGTAGGACGATGCCCACTCGGGTGCCCTTGCCGACTCCTGCTGCGAGCATCCGGCGGGCGAGCACCGCAGACCGGCGGTCGGCGTCGCGGAACGTGAGGCGATCGGTCGGGCTCACGACATGATCGCTGTCGCCGAACTGCTCGACAGCGCGCGTCAGCAGGGCTGGCAGCGTGGGAGTGAAGTCGAGCTGCGGCACTCGCATGGGGATCCCTCGGCGATTCGGATCGGTTCGGTCAGCGCTCGTGGCGTGTGGCGACCGGCACCGGGTGGCCCTCGAGCGTGTCCATCGCTTCCCAGAAGCGCGCGGGCGGCTCGCCGGCACGTCCTGTGCTGCGGTCGATGCCGGTCATCACGACGCGCGAGCGGGCCACGGTGCGACCGGTCGTCGCGTTCCACAGCTCCACGTGCAGCACGTACGAGCGCCGGCTGCGCTGTGTGGCACGGATACCCATCATCATGACGTCGCCGCCGTGGCACTCGTCGTCGAAGTTGGTGGTGATCTCGCGAACGACGGCCGCGGGCAGCTCGCCGCCGGCGGCGTCCCTCACGATGCGAACGTATGCCTGCCACCCCAGCGACAGGAACCGTTGCACCTCGTAGTCGACGACGTGCGCGTCGGGGGCGCCGACGAGTGGTGCCACGACGTCTAGGGTCACGGGAAACTCGCCTCGCTCCATCTTCGGCACGCTACGCGCTGGTGTTCGCAAGCTGTCCAACTGCTCGCCCGGGCGCTCCGTACGCTGATTCTCGGTCCTGCCGGCACGGGCCGGGCGGGCCATGGAGGCACGATGAACCAACGCGGTCGGGTGATGGCCACCATGAGGATCCGCGACCTGGCCGAGCGGTACGCGGTAGCCGTCGATGCCAAGGACGTCGGCGGGGTCGCTCGGCTTTTCGTCTCGGACGTCGTCGTGCCCGGGCACGGTGTCGGGCGCGATGCCATCGCAGCGTTCTACGACCAGGTCCTGCGGCGGTTCCACTGTTCGATGCACCTCGTGGCCAACACCGTCGTCGATCAGCACGACGAGGAGCACGCCTCGGGTGTGGTCTACTGCCGGGTCCATCATCACAGCACCGATCCGGAGCATTGGTACGACCACGCCCTGGCGTACTTCGACGACTACGCGATCGAGTCCGGGCAGTGGCGCTTCCGCCGGCGGCGCGTTCACACCTGGTATCGCCAGACGGTGGCTCATCCGCACGCCGACGGCGCGCGTGTGATTCCACCGTCCGGTAGCGACGGCACCTCGCGCGGGCGGCTACCCGACGGCTTTGCGACGTTCGAGACGTTTTGGCAACGCGACCCCCGCAGCTCCGAACGCTGAGGTCGCAGTTTGGGGGTGCGGACTGGCATCATCGCCTAACTGAAGTTAGATTGACCACGTGGAGGGGATTTTGAGCACGTATGCCCAGAACGTCGCCCGAACGGTTGACGTGCTCGCCGGCGCGACGCCTGTGGTCTCGCCCGGCGAGCTCGAGGTCGTCTCGCTCGACGTCGGTGTCAGCCTTCGCGAGGGTGGCGTCAGCGCCGCACACGTCGAGCGGCTCCGCGCCGATCCGGGACGGTGGGGGCCCCTGCTGGTGTCGTCGCGAAGCGGTCGCGTGCTGGATGGTCAGCATCGGACGCTCGCCGCGACCTCGCTTGGCCTCCGCCGATTGGCCGTGCTCTGGTTCGAGGGAGACGCCGAGGAGGAGTATCTCGAGTTCGTTCGCGCCAACCTGCGAAGCCCCCTTCCGTTGGCACGCGGCGACCGACAGCGGGCGGCTCGGCTGCTGCTCGCGCGCCAACCTCAGAGTGCCGACCGACTGATCGGAGCGCTGTCCGGCGTCTCGCCAAAGACGGTTGCGCGGCTCCGCACTCGTGTCGAGGGCGAGGGCGCCCCGTCCGCCCGGGTGGGTCGCGACGGTCGCGTCCGTCCTCTCGATGCAGCTGCGCAGCGCGCCCGGATCGTCGACGCGCTGCTGGAGAACCCGGACGCCTCGCTACGTACCATCGCCCGTGAACTCGAGGTCTCACCGGAGACCGTACGGCGACTCCGGATCGCGCTCGACCAGCAGTGCGGCTCCATCGCCGAGTCCGACCCGTTCACACTCGGCAACGCAGGTGGGACGCAGTGGAACGGTTGCGGCTCCGGGTCTTCGGAGGGTGTTCTCGCCGACGGTTCGGTTGCGCTGGCTTTCCTCGAACGCTCGGTGGTCACCGACAGCGACATCGACCCGTGCGCCGAGGCGGTACCGCTGAGCCGCGTCTACGAAATCGCCGACGAAGCTCGCCGGCGGGCCGCCGCGTGGCACCGACTCGCCGATCTCATCGAGCGGCGAGTCCGTCACCGCCGCTGATCCCGAAAACGACGTGGGGCCGGGCCCGGCGGCGGGGGGGGGGCGCGCCCGCCAGGGAGGATCGGTCAGGACAGGCCGACGAGTTCCATCCCGTTGTCGCGCATGACGCGGCGCTGGGTGGCTTCGTCGAGCCGCGAGACGTGCTCGATCAGCTGAGTCGGGAACGCAAGGCCCTCCGCGTGCGGGAAGTCGGAGCCACCGACGATCACATCGGCGCCGACCGCTTCGACGATCGGTTCGATCTCGTCTTCCCAGTAGGGGACCACCCGGAAGTGGCGCTTGAAGATCTCGCTCGGCCGCTCGGTGAGCTGACCGTTCAACCACCGCCCGTTGCGGCCCATGCCACGCATCTTGTCGACGCGGCGAGTGAACGCCGGGATCCATTCGCAGCCGTGCTCGGCCGAGAGGATCTTGAGGTTCGGGAAGCGTGCGAACAGGTTGGCGTAGAGCAGCGAGGAGAACGTCTCGAGCGCCGGCTGCTCGCCGTAGGCCCATGCCCACTGCCACGCTGACTGGTTGAAGAACGTCGGGTACTCCTCCTCGCCCCACGCCCTCGACCGCTCGGCCTTGAACCCTCGCATGGCCTCGTTGATGTGGTACGCCGCGACGACGCCGGCATCGTTGAGTCGACCCCAGATCGGGTCGAAGTGTGTGTCGCCGGGCGACCGACCGTAAGCCGGCCCTGGGCAGAAGGTCACCACCTTGCAACCGCGCTCGATCAGCCAGTCGAGCTGCTCGCCGGTGCGCTGCGGATCGCGGAACGACAGCACCGGAGCGAAGAAGATCCGGTTCTCGGTGTTGAAGCCCCAGGCATCGAAGGCGTAGCGGAGGTACGCCCACGAGGTTGCGTAATAGAGGTCGTCGTCCTCGAAGGCGAATTCCTGGAGCAGCCCCACCGACCCGGGGAACACTACGGCCGCATCGACGTTCTGTCGATCGAGCTGAGCCAGGCGGTGGTCGCGGTTCTGGAACGCCGGGTCCATCGGCATGTACTCGTACGAGTTGCCGGCCTCAGGACCGGACTTGAGCTTGCGGAGCATCTCTTTGAGTGACCCAGGACGTACGACGGTGTTCTGCCGATTGTCGGTCGAGATCACGCGCCCGTCGGCGATCGGGACGAGCTCGCCGTCTTCCGTCGTGATCCGCCGGATGGTTCGCTCCGCGTACTCGGCGGGGATGTACTCCGCCAGGCAGTCCCACGGCTCGTAGATGTGCTGGTCGCCGTCGAAGATGCCGTACGGAGTGAAGGTTTGGAACTCGTTGTACTCGGCCACGTGGGTGCCTTCCGGTAGCAGGGGGATCGATCCGCGGCGATCACTCGCTCGCGGCACCAACTATACGCTGTATAGGAGCCGTCCGCAACGAATCCGCGTGGACGTCCAACGGGCGTCCTCACCGCTCCTTGAGGGTTCGCAGCATTTCGCTGAACGGCATCTCTCGACTCGGATCGGGTTCGCGCGGGAGCCCGAGCAGGCGCTCGCTGATGATGTTGCGTTGCATCTCACTGCTGCCACCGGCGATCGTGATGCCGCGCGACTCGAGCCAGACGGTGCCCGGGTTGTCGGTCTCGATCTCGTCGCCATCCCACATGACGCCAGATGCGCCCGCCGCGATCAGCGCCGTGCGCACCGAGCGGTGCGAGTAGTTCGACGACTGGAGCTTGGAGAGTGAACCCCACTGACCCTTGTGCGTACCGACCTGCATGCCGCGCATCATGCGGGCACTCGTCAACGGCACGACCACCGACTCGATGAACGATTCGGCGATGGCCGACGAGCACGCTGCGCCGACACCTCGACTCGCCGCGGTTCGAGCGATCATCTCCGGGCTCTGCGGGGTGAAGCTGGTCGGGCGGTACTTCCGGCGGTCCGCCAGATACCCGTATCCGATGTTGCCGGTGGCGTTGCGCTCGTGGAACAGCAACCGTTGGGCGACCGCCCAGCCGTGGTTCAGCTCACCGATCAGGTTCTCGGCCGGCAGGGAGACATCGTCGAAGAACTCCTCGCAGTACTCCTTGAGCTCGCCGCCAGCGCCGCGGATGCGGTTGATCGTCAGGCCGGGGGTGCCCTGGAGCGGCACGGCGATCATGCTCAAGCCGCGGTGCTTCGGGACGTCCCAGTCGGATCGGCACAGGGCAAGCCCGAAATCGGCGTTGTGTGCCTCGCTGCTCCACATCTTCGTGCCGTTGAGCACGAACGTGTCGCCGTCCCGCGTGAGGCGTGTGATCGAACCGGCCATGTCGGAGCCACCCCGGGGCTCCGAGAGCAGCTGCATCCACAGCTCGTCGCCACGGAGCAGCGGAGGTAGGAACCGGGCTTTGGCCGCGGGGGATCCACAATCGAGGATCGTCGGACCGAGCATGCCGATCGACACCATCAAGGTGGTGGGAACCTGGCGGTCGAGCTCGGATGCGACGTCGTAGAAAGCCTTGTGGTGGTCGAGCGTGAGTCCCGCTCCGCCGTACTCGGACGGGAAGGCCAGCCCTGCGAAGCCCGCATCGAAGATGATGCGCTGCAGGTCGCGGTCGCTGAGGCTCGTGTCGCCCGCCGGAGGGAGGTGGTCCACCATCCAGGCTCGGACCCTTGCGCGGAACTCCTCGAGGGCTTCCTTGGATGCCGTCTGCATCGCGGTGTCGCTCACGTCTGCGCTCCTTCCAGATGACGCATGATTCGGTGCTTGTGCTCCTCGGGCGAGCCGTAGACCGCGCGGTCGACGACGGCCCGACGGCTGTACAGGTGGATATCGTGCTCCCACGTCACGCCGATGCCGCCAGTGATCTGCACACAGTCGTCCACGATGTCGGTGCAGTGCTCGGCGACGTACGCCTTGGCGACACTTGCCAGCACGTCGCAGTCGGGCTCGTCCGAGTCGATCGCCGCGGCGAGCTGCAAGGTCACGGCTTTTGATCCCTCGAGCTTGACGGTCATCTCGGCGATCCGGTGCTTGAGCGCCTGGAACGACACGATCGGCCGGCCGAAGGCGAACCGGTCGGCGCCGTATTCCAGCGTCACCTGCAGGGTGCGATCGGCAACTCCGATCAACTGGGCGCATTGCAGCGCGACCGCGATCTGCAGCAGCCGATCGACAGCGATGGACGCTTCGCCGGGCACGCCGATCAACGCGTCGGCACCGACCCGAACACCGGCCAGGTCCACCCTGCCGAAGCGCCGTGTGAAGTCGACGCTGCGCCCGCGCGTCACCGTAACCCCGGAGGCTTCCGCCGGGACGAGAACGAGCGTGCAACCGTCGCCGGTGCGTGCCGTCACGAGGAAGTGGCTCGCCGATCCCGCCGCTTCGACGTACGCCTTGGCGCCGTCGAGCACGACGTCATCATCCTCGAGTCGAGCAGTGGTAGTCGTCGAATCCACGTCCCAGAGTCCGGTTGACTCACTGTGCGCCCACGCCGCGACCGTCGTCCCACTGAGGATCTCCGCAATCAGTGACGCATGGGCATCTCCGGCCATCGCCAGAGCGGCGGCGACGAGGTTGGTCGGGATGAACGGCCCGGGCGCCACGCTGCGACCGATCAGTTCGGCGACGATCAACGCGTCGGTGACCGGTTGTCCCGAGAGGCTTCCGCCCCCAAGCGACTCAGGGACCAACAACGACGTCCATCCGAGCTCCGCGGCCGTCCGCCACCAATCACGGTCGAAACCGTCGATCGAACCGTACAGATCGCGGACTCGAGTGAGGGGGGTTTCCGTTGCGATGAAGCGTGCCGTCGTCTCCTTGAAGGACTCCTGCTCGTCGGTGAGCTCCAAGTGCATTGTTTCCTCCTGTTCTTGGGCGAACGTACTGGTGGAGGATCGAGGCAGCACTTGGTCGCGTCGGATGCGCCGCCGCGGCCAACTGCACCCGAGATCGCCCGGGTCGGAGCTCCGTTAGCGTCCGCTCGACCGGTCGTCGCGTGACGGCCGAGGCCGACGCAAGGAGCTCCACATGCGCATCGGGGTCAACCTCCCGTACCACGCCTTGTCCGATGACACCGACCTGTATGCCGAGTACGCGACGCGTGCGGAGGCCCTGGGCTTCACACACCTGGTCGCACTTGATCATGTAATGGGTCCGGTCCACGCGGACCGTGACCCTCCGCTCGAAGGCCCGTACACCGAGCAGACGTTGTTCCGGGAGCCGTTCGTGTTGCTGGCATGGCTCGGTGCGCTCACGACCTCGCTCGAGCTCACGACAGGTGTGATCGTGCTGCCGCAACGCCAGACGGTACTAGCGGCCAAACAGGCCGCCGAGTTGCAGATGTTGACGAAGGGGCGCCTCAGGTTGGGCGTCGGGTCGGGATGGAACTACGTCGAGTACGAGAGCCTCGATGTGCCCTACCGTGGCCGCGGCGCTCGGCTCAACGAGCAGATCGATGTGCTCCGGCAGCTGTGGACGGGTGATGTGCTCGATCTGCGCGGGCAGTTCCACCGAATTGACCGGGCTTCGATGATTCCAGCTCCGCCGGACATCCCTATCTGGTTCGGGGGGTTCAGTCGCGCGCAGCAGGATCGATGCGCAGCGAAGGGCGATGGCTTCCTCTTCACGAAGTTCTCGAGCCTGAGCGTGTCGGCGATCGGCACCATCCGTCAGGGCGCCGCAGAGCGCGGTCGCGATCCAGACCGACTCGGTTTCGAGGCTGGGTTCGCCACAGGGAACGACTTGCCGAGCGACATCGACCGTTGGGCCGCGGCCGGTGGCACGCACGCCTACGTGCGCGTCGAAGGCGTCGGCGCCGAAGCGCTTGCCGAGCTCGAGCGGCTCGCCGCTCAGCTTGGATCGCGTCTTACCGGATCGACCTGACCTTGCTGTGCGGCGAGGTCAGCTCGCAGCCCGTCGATGATGAGGTCGATGCCGAACATGAAGTACTCGGTAGTGCGTGGGCCTCGTCCTTCTGCTTGGTCGGGCGGTGTCGGCTTGGTGCGGCGGCCCGACCGGATCGCATCGAGGATGGCGACACGACCGAACATGAAGCTGTTCAGGCAATCGATGGCGAGCAGCGCCCGATCTCGGCTGAAGCCGGCTTCCGCGAGCAGTTCGATCTGCTCCTGGACCAGTTGGGTCGCTCCACTCGTTTCGATGCGCTCCGGACGCGGCGCGACCACGCCATGTGTGCGGACAGCTCGCGCGGCATGGGCGGTGTAGTAGGCACGCAGCCGGGCGTGCCAGGGGCCGGTCTCCGGTCCGGGGATCGGGATGCTGCGTCGATACTCGTCTTGCACGAGCTCGAGCAGCTCGGTCTTGTCGTGCACCCAGTGGTAGATCGCCATCGGGCTGACGCCGAGCCGTTGCGCTACGGCACGCATGGTGACGCCCGACAGGCCGTCGGTCTGAGCGAGGTCGAGCGCCGCGTCGATGACCCGACGGCGGTCGAGGCCGCGCCGAGCCGCATCCTCGTCACGATCGGCCGGGTGCGCCGCGTTCGACGCGGATCCCGACCTTGGCTGCACACGCCGAGAATACGCCGAGCCGGGCGAGAACGGGCGACGTCCCTGGAGGGCGAGGACCAAGGTGCCCAACTGACGGCCCTCAGTCGGCCTGCGATGCTGGGCAACGGCGCCGGGTTCGGTGCCGCAGACCGGACGCTAGGAACGGAGTACGACATGAATCAGATCTCGCTGGACGGCAAGGTGATCCTGGTCACGGGGGCAGCTCGGTCGATCGGTGCAGGGATGGCAGAGGAGTTCGCCTCCGCGGGTGCGACGGTGATCCGGACGGACGTCGACGACAGCGCCGACGGGGTGCAGCGCCTGGACGTCACCCGGGAAGAGGATTGGAAGGCGGTCGTCGACGAGGTCGTGGCCGAGCATGGCCGACTCGACGGGCTCGTCAACAATGCCGCCCTGGTGTTCCGCTGCGCGCCGATGTGGGAGGAGCCCCTCGAGGAGTTCGAGGCGATGCTGGCCGTCAACGTCAAAGGTGTGTGGCTCGGACTGCAGACCGCTTCGAAGGCGATGGCGTCCACAGGAGGCGGCTCGATCGTCAACCTCTCGTCAACCTCCGGAGTCATGGCGGCTCGCCTGTTTTCGGGCTACGGCGTCACCCGCTGGGCGGTGCGCGGCATGAGCAAGCACGCGGCGCACGGCCTGGCCGAGCACTCGATCCGGGTGAACTCCGTGCACCCCCACGGCATCGCCGGATCGGGCATGGTCGAGAAGTTCTTGCCCACCGACCCCGACGAGCAACGTGCAGTTCGTGAGGCGGCCGCAACCCGAAATCCACTTGGACGCCAGGGATCGATCGCCGACGTGTCGTCGATGGTCGCGTATCTGCTCTCCGACCTGAGCACCTGGATCACCGGACGCGAGTTCGTCGTCGATGGCGGTGCAACCCTCACTGCGGCTCAGTAGCCGGGCCCGTCGCCGGTTGCTCGATATCGCTCAGTCGAGCAGATCGACGACGGTGGGCCCGCGGGTCCGGCCGAAGAAGAACGCGAAGGCCCCGGTGAGGTGCTGGCGCCAGAACTCCTCGGCGCCGACCTCGTCGCCGGCATGCACCAGTTGGACGAGCCGCTGGTGACCCTTGATTGCCCGATCGATCTGCACGCGATGGTCGTCGGCGCTGGTGGCTGCCGCTGCGTGGGCGTGGGCGCGGCTGATCTCCATCAACATGTCGTTGAGCACGCGCAGCGCCCGATGGCCCGATTCGTGCACCAGCGCATGGTGGAAGCTCTCGGATGCCAGGCGGTGTGCGACCACGTCATAGCCGGCGGCGAGCTCAGCTGCGATGGCGACCCCGAGCGGCTCCGCCGCGGCCTGGCCCCGACGGGCGGCATACCGTGCAGCGACCGGTTCGAGCGCGACTCGGCATTCGTAGACCTCGGCCATGGTCGTGCCTTCGAGCTGGAGCAGGAGCGAGACGTGCCGTGCAGCGACGTGGGGGAGTGGTCGGCGCACCACGGCACCGCCCTTCACCCCCCGTCTGATCTCGACGAGGCTCTCCGACTCCAAGATCCGCAGGGCCTCGCGCAAGGTAGGGCGCGATACGCCGAAGTGCGTCATCATGTCCTGCTCGCTCGGTAACGGATCGTCGGGTTGGAGGTGCCCTTGGACGATCTGGCGGCGGATGGATAGGGCGATCCGCTCGGCGGCCTTTGGGACCCGAAACATCCCTTCGTCCGCGTTCAGGCGCCGGCGGGCGGGCGGATCGGGGGAATCTTGCAGCATGAGCGGAGTGGCGAAGTCGACCGCCGGGCAGCCTATGTCCCATCGGCTCGCCACTCCGCTCATCGTCATGATGATCGACGTCGACGGGGTGGCAGTTGGACAGCTGCTTGAAACAGCTAAACAGTTACAGATTCACTTGGGGACCGTGGTGACCGCGCCCAACCCTCATCGTTCGTCCAGCGCGGGGCGCCCGTCGTGAAGCTCGGTTTGGCCGGCGACTGCATCTTGCAGCACCCGTGCACGACGCGCGGCGACGCCGGTCTTGGCGCGGTCGTCGACCTGTTGCGCACCACCGATGCTGCGATCTGCAACTTCGAGGGCGTCATCCCGGCGCCGGATGACTGGCCCGCCTTCGTCGCCGGCCAGGGCGGCTTCGGCTCGCCGTATCTCGCAGCGCCGCGCGACGCCGTCGCCGAGGTACGAGCCCTGGGCTTCAGCGCAGTGTCGCTCGCCAACAACCATGCGTCCGATTTCGGCGAGCGCGGGGTGCTGTCCACGTGCGCCGCGTTCGACCAGGGGGGCGTCGCGCATGCAGGGACCGGACGCAACCTCACCGAGGCGACCGCCGCAGCGTACGTGCCCGTGACGGGCGGCCGGATCGCCCTGTTGGCAGCGTCCGACAACGGTGCGCGCTCACGAGGAGAAATCCCGTTCCCGACGCCGCGAGGCTGCCTGGCCGCCGATCAGGGTCCGTGGTTCGCCGATCGCCCGGGCGTCAACATGGTGCGCTACGAACCGCTGTTCGACGTGCCGGCGGACACCGTTGACACACTCCGGCGGGTGAGTGACGGTCTCGGGTGGGAGTTCGAGAAGCAGCTCCGGCGGCTGGGCGGAGGCACCCTCAACCCGTCCGTCGGCACCGCGCTCGGAGACCTGCGAGCCGACACCGATGACGTGTTCCACTTCCACGGGTCGAAGTTCCGCGCGGCGGACGGGTTCGGCGTCACGACGCTCCTGAGCGACACCGACGCCCAGCGCAACTACCGCTGGATCGACGATGCCCGCCGCAATGCCGATCTCGTGGTCATGTCGTTCCACCAGCAGGGCGTGGCACCGACCGAAGATCAGCCGCCTGCTCACACCGTCGAGTTCGCCCATGGTGCGATCGATGCCGGGGCAGACATCTTCGTGGCTCACGGCAGTAGCCGCTTCGGCGGCATCGAGATCTATCGGGGGAAACCGATCTTCTACGGACTCCCGGGCTTTATCAGCCAGCTCATGCAGCGCACCCGAGTTCCGGCAGAACAGGTCGCCCGGCTTGGTCTCGGATCAGACGCCACTCCGTCGGACGTGCTCGACGTCACGCTGGCGGCGTTCCGGGCCGGGCTGATGCCAGCCGAGTACGGCTCGGGCAATCCCTCGGGAGGGCTGCCGCTGTACGTGCTCGACATCGATCCGAGGAGCAAGGCATGGAGCGTGCGGATGTACCCCATGAAGAGCGCCAAACCCGCACGACTCGGCGGATTCCCCCGGCTGCTGCCCGCCGACGACCCGACGTTCCGACGCGTCGTCGACCTGCTCGTTGAACGTTCCGCCTGGTACGGCACCGCCGTCGAGATCGCCGACGACCACGCGGTCGTCCGCCACGACCCATGACGCCCGTCAGCTCCGGCGGTTGTCTTCCAACCCACAAGGGAGCCGCCCGATGACGAACGACTTCGCGTACCGCCTGTTCAGCGTGGACGACCATCTGATCGAACCACCCGGCGTGTTCGTCGATCGGGTTCCGGAACGGATGCGCGAGGCGGCTCCGCACGTTGAAGAAGCCGAAGGGCGCCAGTTCTGGGTCTGGGAAGGCCGCCGCCAAGAGGTGTTCGCACTCGCCGCCGCAGTGGGTCGACCGCGGTCGGAGTGGGGGCTCGACCCGGTGCGCTACGCCGACATGATCCGTGGCGCCTGGGACCCAGCCGCGCGTGCAGTCGACCTGATGTCGCAGGGCATCGTCGCAAGCGTCTGCTTCCCCAGCCTGGCCGGCTTCACCGGCCGGCGGTTCCTGCGGTTCCAGGACCGCGAACTCGCCGATGCCTGCATCGAGGCCTACAACGACTGGATGCTCGACGAGTGGTGCGCCGGAGGCCCCGAGGGGTTGTACGTGCCGATGATCATCCCCAAGATCTGGGACGCGGAGGAGACCGCACGCGAGATCTACCGGTGCGCAGAACGCGGCAACCGGGCGATCACCCTTCCCGAGAACACCGTGCCGCTCAAGCTGCCGTCGTACTGGGACGAGCACTGGGATCCGATGTGGCGGGCACTCGAGGAGACGTCGACCACCGTGTGCCTCCACTTCGGTACCAGCGGACGCATCCACATCCCGACCCCCGACGTCGTTCCGACGCTGGGGTACACGCTGAACCCGGTCAACTCCCAAATGTCATGTCTCAACCTCGTGATGAGTCCGGTACCGCAAAAATTCCCGGGCCTCAACTTCGTGATGTCGGAGGGCGGCATCGGCTGGGTGGCGTACTTGCTCGAACGAGCCGACCACGTCGTGGATCGCCATCGCGAATGGGTGGGACATCCTGAGAACTTCAAGCCATCGGAAATCTTCGCGCGGCAGTTCTACGTGTGCGTCGTCGACGAGAAGGTCGGTATGACCCAGGTCGACCTCGTGGGCGCCGACCGGATCATGTGGGAGTGCGACTATCCGCACCCCGATTCGGTGTACCCGGATTGTCAGCAGGTGGTCCACGAGAACTTCGAAGGCGCCGGCATCGAGCAGTCGAAGCGCGAGATGATCACGTACGGCAACGCCGCACGAGTGTTCAACTGGACAGGCGTCGACTGGGACCAGCCGGCAGTGACCGCGGCTGCCGCGAGCTGACCGACGGTCTCGACGAGCGGACTTCGCGGTGATCGGATCCGAAGACCTCCAGACGGTGGCGTACGAGCGCGACGGCCATGTCGCGCTGGTACGCCTCGACCGACCCGACCGCCTCAACGCGATCGACGCGCAGATGCAGTTCGAGCTCGAGCGGGTGTGGCGCGACTTCGACGCCGATCCCGAACTCCGCGTGGCGTTGCTCACCGGCACTGGCGACCGGGCGTTCTGTTCCGGCGCCGACGTCGGTGGCGGCGACAGGCCGCTCGGCCGAGCTGTCGGTCACTCGACGGGTGCCGCCGCGCTCGGCAGGTACACCCCGCTGAGGATCCCGACCTGGAAGCCGATCGTGCTCGCCGTCAACGGCATGTGTGCAGGCTCGGGGCTTCACTTCGTACACGATGCCGACGTCATCGTCGCGTCCGAGGGGGCAACGTTCTTCGACACCCACCTCGCGCTCGGCCTGGTGGCCGCCGGTGAGCCGATCGGGTTGTCTCGGCGCATGCCGATCGGCGAGGTGATGGCGATGATGCTGCTCGGCAAGGAGTACCGGCTTACAGCCACTCGTGCCCACGCGATCGGCATGGTGCACGAGGTGGTGGCTTCTGAACAGCTCTCAGCGCGCTCACTCGAGCTGGCTCGGATCATCGCGCGCCAGGCGCCCGAGGCGACGCAGCTCACCAAGAAGGCGATCTACACCGGGCTCGATCACGGGCTCGCCACGGCCAACGAGATCGGCGCATTCCTGCTCCAGAGCCACGCGCGATCCGAGGAGGCGGCTGAAGGTTTGGCGGCGTTCCGCGAACGTCGGGCGCCGCGATGGAACTCGGCAACCGACTCTGAGGGGGACAGAACATGATCGACGTCGACCACGGACGGGCGCGTCTCGATCAGCACGTTGCCCGGCGCACCGACCTGGAGCGAGCAGGGCTGATCGACCGCGCAGCGCTGCCGTGGGTCCTGGCAACCGTCCGCGAGCTGCATGCGGCCAAGCGCGCCGTCGTAGGCCCGGACGACGTGTCGGTCAGCTACGCCGAGCTCGACGAAGGCGTGCAGGCGGTGGCCGGCCGACTGCTCGACGACGGCATCGCCGCCGGAGACGTCGTCGTCGTGTACGCACAGAACAGCGTCGCGTGGATCGAGAGCGTGCTCGCATGCTGGCACGTCGGCGCGATCGCGTTGCCGATCGTCACGCTGTACCGGGAACACGAGTTGCGTCAGATCCTCGACCAAGTCGATCCGCGCGGTCTCGTGTCGGTCGAGCAGGCACGGGGACGTGCGCTCGCCGAGTGCCTCGACGATGTCGTATCGGGAACACGAGCGAAGATCGTGTCGCGCCTGCTTCTCGACGGGACACGCCCCGGGTGGGCGTCGCGCACCGACCTCGCTCCTCGCAAGGTGCCGCCGGCCCCGATCGCCCCCGACGCGCCGCTCCTCATGTTGACGACATCAGGCACGATGTCGGCACCCAAGCTCGTCGTGCACACGTCGACATCGCTGCTCGCCAACGCGAGGCATTGGCGCTACATGCACGACTGGACGTCGTTCGACGTGTCGTACCTGCCGGTGCCACTCGCCCACGTCGCGGGGATCCAACGAGGTGTCACGGTTCCCTTCACGTCCGGAGCCACCGTCGTGTTGCGTGACGGATGGGACACATCCCGCTGGGTGTCCGACATGGTCGGCTTCGGGGTGAGCCAGACCAACGTGCCTGCCTTGCTGCTTCCCGAGGTGATGGGGCTGTACGACGACGCGGGCCGCCCCGACCTGGCGGTGCGCTTTATGGTGGCTGCGCGCATGCCAGGTGACGATCCTTCGTTCGTGCGCGCCGAGGATTGGGGCCTCAACCCAACCCGTACCTACGGGATGACCGAGTGCCCAGCGTCGACATTTCACCCCACCGGAAGCCCGTTCGCGGCTCGTCAGGCCACGAGTGGGCGCCCCGCACCGGGCGTCGAGCTACGGGTGGTTGACGAGGCCGGGCGGGAGCTGCCGCCGGGAGAGCCCGGTGAGTTGCTCGTCGGAGGGCCGAACCAGATGTTGTGCTACCTCGATCCCGAGCTCGATCGTACGGTGTGGACCACCGACGGATTGATCCGCACAGGGGATGTCGCGGTCCTCACCGTCAGCGGCGAGGTCGCGATCACCGGGCGCTTGAAAGAGATCATCAACCGAGGTGGTGAGAAGTTCTCCGCACGCGAGGTCGAGGAGGTGATTCTGAAGCACGCCGGGGTGCAGGACGTCGCAGTGGTGCCAGCGCCCGATCGGCGCCTCGGTGAGGTGCCGGCGGCGTTCGTAGTAGGGCGCGATGGTGTCCCGTTGTCGGCCGAGCTCCTGCGCGCCCACCTCGATGCCAGCGGGGTGGCCAAACAGAAGATCCCCGCGGCATGGCGGTTCGTCGGCGAGCTGCCACGCACCGGGATCCACAAGATCGCCAAGGCCGAGTTGATTGCTCGGCTGCAGGCGGAGGTGCGAGATACCGGTTCCCTGCCGGTGGAGGAGGTGCGATGACCGACGAGATCGAGGCAGACCGTCAGCTGTTGCGCGAGACGACAGGGCGGTTCCTCGACGACACGATCCCCCTGACGCTCCTGCGCGCGTCGTTCGACGATCCGACACCTGACCTGACCGACCACTGGCGACAAGGCGCTGAGCTCGGCTGGACGTCGATGCTCGTCGGTGAGGAGTTCGGGGGCGGGTCGATCTCCGACGAACCGCTGGTCGACCTTGTCGCCGTCGCCATCGAGTGCGGCCGGCGCCTCGCCCCAGGCCCGCTCCGACCGGTCAACCAGGTGGCGCTGGCGATCGCCCGGGACGGAACCGACGAACAGCGGCGGCGTTTGCTGCCTGCGCTGGCAGACGGATCGACGACGGCTGCATGGTGCGCCAACGACCCGTTCGAAGCTGCCGCTTCGATGGGGTCGACGCTCGCCGGCACCACGCATGGCGACGTGCTGATCGGCCGACATGGCATGGTGGAGCACGCCGACGCCGCCGGGCTCGTGCTCGTGGTGGCGGCAACCGACGCGGGGCTCGCGCACGTTCTGCTCGATCGTCACGCGGAGGGGTTGGCGATCGAGACGTTGCGAGGCCTGGACGCGGCTCGCCGATTTGCCTCGGTCGAGCTCGATCGTGTCGAAGTACCGGCCGACGGAGTGGTCGGTTCTTCTGGCCCCGCTGTGGCCGACACCGTCGAGCGGCTGCACGCGCTCGGAGTGGTTCTGCAGGCCGCGGAGTCGGTAGGGGCGACCGCGGCGGCGCTGGAGCTCACGGTCGAGTACGTGGGTGAGCGTGTGGCTTTCGGCCGGGCGATCGGCTCGTTCCAAGCGCTGAAACACCGTCTCGCCGACATCAAGGTGGCACTCGAGGCGTCGTTCGGGGCCGTGCACGGGGCGGCGCGGGCGCTGTCGCCGGAGCTGTCGACCCTCGGCCCCCTCGACGGCGACGTCGCCGAGCTCGTGCACGCCGTCAAGTCGTACGTCGGCGATGCCTCCGTGGCCGCCGTGCAGGACTGCGTCCAGATGCACGGCGGCATCGGGGTCACGTGGGAGCACGATCTGCACCTGTTCCTCCGACGGCTGGTCGAGAACCAGGTGATCTGCGGCACACCGGAGCAACACCGGCGGGCGATCTCTCGGCGTCGCCTCGCCGAGGTCGCGCAATGAGTCGCGTGCGCGCCCCACGGAATTTGGACGACTTCCGAGAGTTCGTTCGCGGCCAGCTGGCCGACCACCTGCCGCGACGTTCAGAGGGAGATCACTCACCCGAAGAGGATCGTGATCATCGGCGACACCGCGAGCTTCAGGGCCGGCTCCATGCCGCCGGTCTCGCCGGCCTCATGTACCCCGAGGAGTACGGCGGCCAGGGCCTGGGCCGCGAGCACCAAGTGATCTTCAACGAGGAGGCGCGCGACTACGAGATGCCGCTCATGTTCGCCGTGACCCTCGGCATCATCGGCCCGACGCTCCTCGATCGCGGTACCGAGGCACAAAAGCTCGCCCACATCCCTCGGATGCTCTCCGGCGACGCCATGTGGGTGCAATTCCTCAGCGAGCCGGGTGCCGGATCCGACCTCGCCGCGACGGCGACCACCGCGGCGCGTGACGGCGGCCAGTACATCCTACGCGGATCGAAGATCTGGAGCACCGGGGCACAGTTCGCCGACTTCTCGCTGTGCCTCGTGCGCACCGACTGGGATCTGCCCAAGCACCGCGGTCTCTCGATGCTGATCCTGCCGATCGACCACCCAGGTGTCACCGTCGAACCGATCGCGTTAGTCAACCGGGACGCTCGCTTCTGCCAGGAATTCATCGACGATGCCGCGGTGCCCGTCGACAATCTCGTGGGTTCCGAGAACGACGGCTGGTCGGTTGCCCTCGAGCTCTTGCAGCACGAGCGCAACATGGTCGGGGGGAACAGCCTCGACGGGGGCCTGTTGCGCGAGCGGCAGAGCGGTCAGGACAGCCTGACCCAGATCCTCGCTGCAGCGGCGCAGCTCGGCGCCGGCGATCCGGTCGCCGAGCAGCTCGTGGGTGAGGCGGTCACGCTGGCACGCCTCGGTCCGCTGCTCGCCGCACACCTGCGCGTCGAGGTGGCTGCGGGCCGACTGTCGGGTCAGAGCGCCTCGATGCTCAAGCTCTTCAGTTCGACCACGGAGTACCGCCAGCGCGAAATCGGCTTCCGGCTCGCGCGTGGCCGAGCACTGTTCTCGGCAGACTGGGACGAGGATCCGAAGGTCGCGGTGAACTGGGTGGGGGCCCGCGCCCGCACGATCGCCGGCGGCACCAACGAGATGCAGCGCAACGTCATCGCCGAACGGGTGTTGGGGCTTCCCCGCGACGTCGCCATCGACCGCGACGTCGCGTTCCGAGACGTCCGGCGAAATTGAACGGATGAGCCAATAGGGGGAACGATGTACGACCTCAAGATCTCCGGGGCGCACGTGGTCGACGGCACGGGCGCAGAACCGGTTCGGGCAGATGTCGCGATCGAGGATGGACGGATCGCAGCGATTGGCACCGACCTCGACGCCGCGGCGCGCGTGGTGGATGCGACCGCCCACTACGTGTGTCCGGGCTTCGTCGATCCGCACACCCACTACGACGCGCAACTGCACTGGGACGCTATGGCGACCCCGTCGAGCCTGCACGGGGTGACGACGGTCATCGGGGGGAACTGTGGGTTCACGATCGCGCCGCTCCGCCCGACCGACGGCGACTACATCCGCCGGATGTTGTGCAAGGTCGAGGGCATGTCGCTCGAAGCCCTGGAGTCTGCCGTGAGTTGGGACTGGGAGTCGTTCGCCGGCTTCCTGGACTGCTTCGAGGGCGCGATCGGTGTGAACGCGGCATTCCTCGTGGGCCACTCGGCGATTCGTCGGTACGTGCTGGGGGAAGCAGCCGCGGAGCGCCGGGCGACCAGTGCCGAGGTCGAGCAAATGGCGACGGTGCTCGGGGAGGCGCTACGCGCCGGGGCGATCGGCTTCTCGACCAGCCGCTCGCCGTCGCACACCGATCAACTCGGCCGGCCCGTACCGAGCGCACTGGCCGATGACGACGAGCTGTTGCGGCTCTGCGCTGTGGTCGCCGACCACCCGGCGACATCGCTGGAGGCGATTTTCGATGGATGCCTGTCGCAGTTCAGCGACGCCGAGATCGAGCTGATGACCCGGATGAGTGTCGCTGCGGGACGGCCGTTGAACTGGAACGTGCTCGGCATGAACTCCCTCGATCCGGACGTACTGGAGAGACAGATGTCCGCGTCCGCATTTGCGCGTGCGAATCATGCGCGTGTGGTGGCACTTTCCATGCCTATTCACATGCCGATGAACATGAGCTTTGGAAGTTTCTGCGCACTGTGGAACATCCCCGGATGGGGCGAAATCTTGGGTGACAAAACCCGGGTCATCGAGCGACTCGGTGATCGAGACGTCCGCGAGATGATGCTCGCAAATGCGCGCAGTTCGGCGTATGCGTTCTTGACGGAATTCGACCAGTACGTCATCGGCACGGTCGGCACTCCCGGATTGGCCGACCGGACCGGTCGGAGCGTCGGTGAGCTCGCCGCCGAGCAGGGCGCCGAAGCATTCGACGCGCTCGTCGACCTGGTGGTCGCCGATCACCTGCAGACGGTGCTTTGGCCGAATCCCGTCAACGACACGACGGGCGACTGGGAACGGCGCCTGGCACTCTGGCAACACGACGATGTCGTGCTCGGCGGGTCCGACGCAGGCGCCCATCTCGACCGGATGTGCGGTGCGATCTACCCCACCCGGTTCCTCGGCGACTGCCTGCGCGGGCGACGCCTGTTGCCGATCGGCGAGGCGGTCCGGCTGCTCACCGACGAACCGGCACGACTGTTCGGGCTGCGCGATCGCGGCCGCGTCGCGGTCGGCTGCCACGCCGACCTCGTCGTGTTCGACCCGGCCACCGTCGACTCCGAACTGCCGTACGCCCGGTACGACCTTCCCGACGGCTCCAAACGGATGTATGCCGAGGCGATCGGCATCGACGCGGTGTACGTCAACGGCGTCGAGGTCGTGCGCTCAGGCACCCCCACCGGAGCGACACCGGGAACGGTGCTGCGTGCCGGTCGTGACACGGCGGTCGCCGGCCTGCCGGGCTGACGGCCGATCGGATCGTCGAACCGCCGCCCTCACGGGGCGGCGGCTGCGTCCAAGATGCTCGCTGCCTCGGTCTCGACCAGCGGGAAGTGGCACGCGACGAAGTGGCCGGGCCCGATCGCGCGCATCTGCGGTTCCTCGGCGGCACAACGATCGGTGGCGAGCGGGCAGCGCGTCCGGAACCGGCAACCGCTGGGTGGTGCCAACGGGCTCGGCAACTCACCATGGATCTGCACGGTCGGGTCGCCTGTCGCCCCGGGCGTAGGTACGGACTCCAGCAGCACCCGCGTGTACGGGTGCGCCGGGCGCGCGTAGAGCTCGTCGGCCGGCGCTAACTCGCACGCCTTGCCGAGATACATCACGAGCACCCGGTCGCTGATGTTCTTCACAACTGCGAGGTCGTGGGCGATGAACACCATTGTGAGGTCATACGCCGTCTTCAGATCGCTGAGCAGGTTGAGGATCTGGGCCTGGATGGAGACGTCGAGCGCGGACACCGGCTCGTCGCAGATGAGCAGCTGGGGGCGCATCGCCAGTGCCCGGGCGATGCAGATCCGTTGACATTGGCCGCCCGAGAACTGGTATGGGCGGCGGCTCCCGGCGGCAGGGTCGATGCCGACCGCTTCGAGTGTCTCATCGACGCGTTGCGATCGAGCTTCAGCTGTGCGGAACGCCGGATCGGAGCGCCACACCGACAGGCCCTCCCCGACGATGTCGCGCACCTTGCGGCGCGGATTCAGCGACGAGATCGGATCTTGGAAGATCATCTGGAACTGACGGCGTGCCGAGCGCAGAGCGTCGTGCGACAACCTGGTGACGTCCATCCCGTCGAACGTGACGGTGCCCGAGGTCGCATCGATCAGTCGGGCGATCGCGCGTCCGAGTGTGGACTTGCCGCATCCCGATTCGCCGACGACGCCGAGCGTCTCGCCGGCTGGGATAGCCAGCGACACCCCAGACACGGCACGCACCCGTTGCCTTCCGGTGGTGCGGTACTCGACCACGAGGTCGCGGACGTCGAGCAGTGGGGAAGCGGTGGTCGTGCGATCGATCGTCGTGGTCATGGATGTCTCCGTCGTCTCAGAGGCCGGACTGTTGGCCGGTGAGGGCAGGCTCGTGACGGCCTGACTCCACCCCGACGGGAACGAAGCAGGCGTATCGGTGCGCGAGGTCGTGCGGGTCGGGGGTCAGCGCAGGGAGCTCCTCGAGGCATCGATCGATCGCCGCGCGGCATCGTGGCGCGAAGCGACAGCCGGACGGCAGGTCGCGCGGGTCGGGCGGGCGGCCGTCGATGGCGTCGAGTCGCGCATGGCTCGGCGCATCGATCCGGGGCATCGATCGAAGGAGCGCCGCGGTGTACTGGTGGCGCATCGTTTGGAACAGCGTCGAGGTGGGTGCCTGCTCCACCGCCCGCCCCGCGTACATGACCATCACGTCGTCGGCCCGGCCGTACACGACGCCGAGATCGTGGGTGATCAGGATCATCGCCATGTCGAGCTCTGCCTGAAGCGAAGCGAGGAGGTCGAGGATCTGCTTCTGGACGGTGACGTCGAGCGCAGTGGTGGGCTCGTCGGCGATCAACAACTTGGGCCGGCACGCGAGTGCGATCGCGATGGTGATCCGCTGGCGCATGCCGCCCGACAGTTGGTGCGGATACTCGCGAAGGCGACGTTCGGGCGCCGGGATGCCGACCAACTCCATCAGTTCGAGCGCTCGGCGCCGGGCTTCGCCGGCAGAGAGGCCGAGATGGAACCGCATCGACTCGGTGATCGCGGTGCCGATTCGCTTCACCGGGTTCAGTGACGTCATCGGGTCCTGGAAGATCATCGCGATCTCTCGGCCCCACAGGTGCTTGGTGGCGACACGGCCGAGCGTGCGCAGATCGGTGCCGTCGAACACGACCTCGCCTGACACCGACGTAGAACCGCCGACGAGCCCCATGATCGAGCGGACCAACATCGACTTGCCCGATCCGGATTCGCCGACGATCCCCAGCGTGCGCCCCCGGTCAAGTGAGAATGAGACGTCATCGACGGGCGTGATTTCTTGCCCATTCGTTGCGATCGTCGTGGTCAGGTGACGCACCTGGAGCAACGGCTCAGCGGCATCCATTCCCGAATCGTTGCACATCCTCAGTCGAGACGCGGACTCGCCGGATCGGTGCGCTCGCCGTCCCGTCCAAGTGCGCGTCTTCGTAGTGTCTCACTAGCTTCCTTGACGCACGCCGAGGGCGGGCAGTAAGGGGAAGGAACCTACATGTTCACATCACGGACGCGATCACGCGTCATCGCCGCGGCGGTCACGGTCGCGGTCACGCTCGGAGCGTGCGGCGGCGACGACACGGCCGACGAGCCCGATGAGCCGGTGGGCACGGTCGATGCGGGCGCGCCCGGCACCGCCGAGCCTGGGACCTCCGAGCCGGTCGCCAGTGACCCGGCCTCGACCGATATCGCCACGTCCAGCCCCTCCTCGGACGGCGGCGACGGCGGTGGCAGCGCCCAATGCGAGGCGACGGTCCCCGGGAGCGAGGTCAACTTCGGCGTCTATTCGCCCGCCGCAGCGCTCGACCCGCTGCAGTCGTCGGGATCCGCCGCAGGCGGCACCGATCTCGCCGCGATCTACGACACGCTCACCCGCTGGAACCCCGAGACGAACGACTGGGAACCGCAGATGGCCGAGTCGTTCGAGCCCAACGAGGACTACACGGAGTGGACGGTCACGTTGCGCGAGGGCCTCACGTATGCCAACGGCGACCCGGTGCTCGCCGAGCACATCCTGACCAACTTCGAGCGGCTGCTAGGCCCTGGCCGGAACTCGGCACGCGCCCAGATCGCCCGCCTCGACCTCGAGAGCTCCGAGGTGGTCGACGACCGCACGGTCGTGATCCACTCGCTCAAGCCGTGGGTCACCTTCGGCGAACTCCTGGGCGAGGCGCCGGGGATGATCGTGAACCCGGCGCTCGGCGCCGAGGTGGACGCCAACGACGTGTCGGTGATCAGTGCCGACCCGAACGGCGCGGGTGCGGGTGCTTACGAGGTCGAGCGGTGGGCGCCTGGTGAGTCGCCGTACCTGGTGCTCAAGGCGCGCGATGACTACTGGGGCGGCCCGGTATGCGTCGAGACGGTGAACTTCATCTACATTGCCGACGACCGTGCCAAGCTGGACTCGCTCGAACTGGGTGAGCTCGACTTCGCGCTGTTCCGGACGCCCGACGTGATCGCCGATGCGCGCGCCAGCGGCACCGAATACACTGAAATCTCGCTGCTCCAGTCGAGCGGTGAGAACCTGCTGATCAACAACGGCGTCGGTACCCACACGGAAGTCACCGCCGATGTCCGGTTCCGTCAGGCGGTGAACCTGGCGATCGATCCCGAGATCGTGAGTCAGCAGGGATTCGGTGGCGAACTGCTCACTTGGAAGGGCCTGGTGCACGAGAGCTCGCCGTTCTACAGCGGCGTGGTGCCACCCGAACCCGACGCCGACGCCGCTCGGGCGCTGGTCGAGGAACTCAAGGCGGAAGGGTGGGACGGCAGCGTCCGGCTCCTCGCCCGCGACCTGAACCCGAACATGAACGTGGCGATCGTGTCGCAGCTGGAGGCCGTCGGCATGTCGATCGACCTGACGGTGACCGACATCAACACGATGGCGTCGAACGTCGTCGGCCAGGACTACGACATGGCGATCTGGGGTCTCAACATCGCTGACTCGTCGGCCTTGAGGTCGATCTACTTCAATCTGCGAAGCGACAGCCCCTCCAACCGGATGGGGTTCAGCAACCCGGAGGTCGACGCGGCAATCGACGCGTTGTACGCGACGCCGGATGCCGACGAGCGGCGGGAGATCATGAAGACGATCGACGAGATCTACAACGAGTTGTCGCCGAGCGTTCCGTTCGGCGTGTCCGAAGAGCTCTACCTAATCCGCGACACGGTCGCAGGCGTGACGGCGACGCAGATGTCGGTCGTCCTGCTCGACGACCTGTACCGCACGAGTTGACCCCGGTCCGGGGGGGGGGGGGGGGCCGCCCCCCCCC